>DATNCH010000233.1:0-11047 GCA_035571655.1 Pyrinomonadaceae bacterium | reverse complement strand
TACCACGATATCTTCCACCGTATTGGCGGGAAACATTCCTTCGCGAAGTTGAAACATTGCTTCACGAACTGGAAATATTCCGTCGCGGAGTGGAAACATTGCCTCGCGAACTGGAAATATTCCGTCGCGAAGCGGAAACATTGCTTCACGAACTGGGATCATTTCTTCCGACTCAGTTAACAGCGACAATCGATTCGGTTTTTCCGAAAATATCGCTCGTTTGATTCAGCTGTTGCTTGAGAGCGGCTGGTACTGACCTCTTGTCAATCTTGACCCATTTCAGTCAGATTGCGAGTAGCATTTACTGAATCTCGGTCAATTTGCCAAAAAACTTGGCGAAAACCACCACGAACGGTTTTGTTAGCAACACTTATTCCGCGAGGTGAGATGATGAGACGTGATATGCCACTACCTTTGCTTAAGAATATTGGCTTGCTCTCGGGTTTTATTTTTCCAACTGAATACTGCCTACGCTGACTGGCGCTTAATGAACCGTCATTTGCTGAAAGTTAAACGTTTTCCCCCGCAATTATGTCAGGCATCTTTGAAATTCGCCGAAGGATAGAAGGTTGCTGAGGCGCGGAAAATAGTTCGAGCAATCGTGCGCGAATTGGTTCTAATTTTTGTCTCAAGAAGCTCGCACCTCTCTTCGATTGACAGCAACAGAGCGCGCTTGACTTCGATATGCCGTTTGCATCGGCACCAAATAAGAGGTTTGTGATAGGTGCTTCCGGCCAAAAGCGCGTCCTCGTCTCCAATCCCATCGTTTTCACGGCGCCATCAATTGTCATCTGGAAACACGGCAGTGTGACATGACGCGCAGGCGCGACACGCGCGAGAGGTTATTGATGATGTTGTCAGTGATGCCCTCGGCCAGGTACTCGAGTTCCTGGTCGCCAGAAGTATTCACAAACGGCAGCACGGCAATCACTGGACGTTCGGACGTGGCGAGCGTCTGGTTGTCCCCCGCCCCGTTGTCGTCAGCACCCATGGTCCGAACACGGGCAATGAAGCGATACCCACGCCGCGCAACTGTTTCGATGTATCTCGCGCCGACACGCTCATCTCCCAGAGCACGACGCAGTGTGAAAATGTTCTGACTGAGATTCGATTCCTCAACAAACGTGTCGGGCCAAACAGCTTTCAGCAGTTCGTCCTTTTCCACCAATTCACCGGCATGCACGACGAGCACGATGAGTATCTCGAGGGCTTTTGGCGCGAGTGAGATGGTTTCACCAGCCCGCATGAGCACACGTTTACTTAGATCGAGGCGATATGGTCCAAATTCGTAGGCGAGGTTATGAGGCATAAGCTCCTTGAGAACGAGCTAAGAACTCTTTGAGAGTGTTCTAAGGATTTTTCTTCGTAGCGTTAAGTATAGTTCCCACGTCGTTAAACGCTACTGCTATTTTAAGGGGCTGCGCGATTTTATGAGCAACTCTGAACAATAGCAAGAAACCGAGAGCTTCTCGCGAGCGTTTGATCCGGTCCAGTTGAGAGAGGGGGCAAAATCAACTGGTGGACAGGTGGGTGTCCTCAACCGGATTTGGGAACCTCACCCCAACGATCTTCGCTGTACCTTGTGCCTCAAGCGGCTTCGCCCAGCAAGGCTGGCCTGGGGCGCAAGGCAGTGGAGCAAGCAACTGCAACGCAGAATGAAAGCCGCTCGGCGTCCAGGATTTGTGTTGGACCATTTTTGTCGCGACCTTCTCCCACTGGTATTCTGTTCTGCTTCGACATGTCGGAACAGAATTCCAGACTCAAGGAACGCGTGCGGGCGTTTTGGCAGGAGCATCCGTGCGGGACCAAGTTTGCCGACGCGCCTCCCGGCTCGCGCAAGTTTTTTGAACTTGTCGAGGAGCATCGTTACACAAAAGAATGGCACATCCCGGATGCCGCAGGTTTTGCACAGGCGAAGAACCTGCGCGTGCTGGAAGTGGGTTGCGGACTCGGAACTGACGGGGCGCAGTTTGCAAAAGCGGGAGCCAACTACACCGGCATCGATCTGACTCACGCTGCCGTAGACCTCGCAAAGAAGCGTTTCGAGCTATTCGATCTGCTCGGAACTTTCCGCGTCGCAGATGCCGAAGGTCTCGACTTCGCCGACAATTCCTTCGACGTGGTCTACTCGCACGGCGTATTGCATCACACGCCCGACACGGCTGGCGCTATCCGTGAGATCCACAGAGTGCTGCGTCCCGGCGGCCGCGCGGTGGTGATGCTTTACCACCGCAATTCCTACAACTACCGCGTCAACATCTCACTGCTGCGGCGCACAGGCGTACACCTCTTGCGCTGGAACGCAGGTGTAAAACTCGTGCATCTCCTGACCGGCGAACCAGCAGACGCACTTCGTGAACACGCGCGACAGTTGCAAGCACAACCCGACTATTTGAGCTCCGAAGAATTCCTGAGCCGCAACACAGATGGCGCCGGCAACCCTCTCGCTCGAGTCTACTCCCGCGACGAAGCGCGCGAACTCTTCAAAGACTTCACACACGTCGAACTGCGCACTTATTTCCTGAACAAGCGTTGGCTGCCAGTGCTCGGCCCAATTCTTCCTCGGTCGCTCGAGTCGCAAATGGCCTCCCGATGGGGCTGGCACCTGTGGATTTATGCTACAAAATGACGAGCCACAAATGAAAAACCTACTGATCACCGGCGGCGCAGGTTTTATCGGCTCGCATCTCGTCGACCGACTCCTGTCTACAAACGTCGAGCACATCACAGTCGTCGACGACCTCAACGACTTCTACGCTCCATCGATCAAGCGCGCGAACATCAGCGAGCACCTCAAAGATCCTCGTTACAACATCTCAGAGGCAGACATTCGCGATCGTGCAGCACTCGAACAAATATTTAAAAACACAAACTTCGACTGCCTGGTCCATCTCGCAGCCCGCGCAGGCGTACGACCTTCGCTTTCCGAACCACAGCTCTACAACGAGACAAACGTCAACGGCACGCTCAACCTGCTCGAGCTCGCGCGTCACAACCAGGTCAAGCAATTCGTTTTCGGTTCCTCTTCGTCGGTCTATGGAATCAACGCCAAGGTACCTTTTAGCGAAGACGATCCGATACGCCAACCCATCTCGCCCTACGCCGCCACGAAAGGCGCGGGCGAACTTCTCTGCCATACTTATTCGCATCTCTACGGACTGCGCTGCGTCTGTCTTCGATTTTTTACAGTCTATGGACCACGCCAACGCCCGGATCTCGCGATTCACAAATTCGCCAAACTCATAACCGAGCGTAAACCAATCCCGGTTTTCGGCGACGGCACCACACGTCGCGATTACACCTACGTCGACGACATAATCGACGGCGTCATGGCGGCGATCGATTACAACGAGAGCGATTACGAAGTGTTCAACCTCGGCGAATCGCGAACAGTCGAACTGAACCAATTAATTTCGTTGCTGGAGAAAGAGCTCGACATGCCGGCGACGATCGATCGCCAGCCGCCGCAACCCGGCGACGTTCCGCAAACCTTCGCCGACATTTCCAAGGCCCGCGCGCTGCTCGGCTACAATCCAAAGACCCAGATCGAAGAAGGCCTGCACCGTTTTGTGGAGTGGTTCAGGATGGCGAACCCTTAAAACTGCTAAAATGCGGCGAGAGCACATCACCGCGAATGCGCACCTGTAGGAGAATTGTCCTACACTACAATCCATGAAGATTCTCGACGCACAGGAAGATCTGAAACCGGCCGCCGTCCCGACGATTGGCGCCCCGGAAATTTCAGTCTTCCTGCCGGTTTACAACGAAGAACCTAACCTTCTGCCGCTGCACGCAAAACTCAACGAGGCGCTGAAGTCTCTCGGGCGTTCGGCGGAAATCGTGTACGTCGACGACGGCTCCACTGACGGAAGCCTAAAAATCCTGCGCGAGATCGCTGACCTCGACCCACGCGTGCGTGTGGTTGTGCTCAGGAGAAACTACGGTCAAACAGCGGCAATGGCGGCGGGCATCGACGCCGCAAAAGGAAAAGTGCTGATCCCGATGGACGCCGATCTTCAGAACGATCCGGCAGACATCAAACGCTTATTACACAAGCTCGACGAGGGTTACGACGTAGTTTCCGGTTGGCGCAAAAACCGCAAAGACAAGATGATCACACGCAAGATCCCTTCGATGCTCGCGAATCGTTTGATCTCCTGGATTGGCGGCGTGCCGCTTCACGATTACGGTTGCTCTTTGAAAGCCTACCGCCGGGAATCGTTGCAGGATGTGCGGTTGTACGGCGAGATGCACCGGTTCATACCGATTTACGCGGCGTGGGCAGGCGCGCGCGTAACGGAAATACCCGTCGAGCATCACGCGCGCACAATGGGTAAGTCGAAGTACGGACTCTCACGCACACTCAAGGTCGTCTTTGATCTGATGACGATCAAGTTCATGGCGTCGTATCAAACGAAACCGATCTACGTCTTTGGATCATTCGGGATGCTCGCGTTTGCCGTCTCAATAGTAAGTGGACTGTATGCGGTCTTTTTGAAGCTCGTTCACAAAGCCGACTTCGTGCAAACGCCGTTGCCGATCTTGAGTGTCGTCATGTTCGCGGTAGGCGTGCAGTTTCTGCTCATGGGGCTGCTCGCGGAAATGCTCGTACGCACGTATCACGAGTCACAGGCAAAGACCATTTACGCCGTGCGCGAACGCTTGGGTTTCAAGGAAGATTGACGTATGTGCGGAATTACCGGTTGGGCCAATCTCGATTCACACACGCCGCCCCCGGAGGGCGCGCGAGAACTACTCCATGCGATGTGTGAACGCATGGTCCATCGTGGTCCGGATTCTGAAGGTTCGTACGTAACCAGCGGAATCGCACTCGGAATGCGGCGGTTGGCGATCATCGATCTCGTCACGGGCGAACAACCGGCATTCAACGAAGACAAGAGCGTCGCAGTCGTTCTCAACGGCGAGATTTACAACTATCGCGAACTTCGCACAGATCTCGAAAAACGCGGGCACACTTTCCGCAGCGCTTCAGACACTGAAGTGCTTCCACACCTGTACGAAGAATACGGCGACGACATGATCCGCGAACTCAATGGCATGTTCGCGTTTGCTTTGTGGGACAACCGGCGGCGCCGGCTCCTCATCGCACGCGATCGTTTCGGTGAGAAGCCGCTCTACTGGGGCGTCTTCGACAACACGTTGCTCTTCGCTTCCGAGCCTAAAGTTTTGCTGGCCCATCCGGCCGTGAAGCCGTCGTTGAACTTACAGGCGCTGCGAGAATATTTATCGTTCGATTACGTCCCGGCGCCGTTATCGATTTACGAGGGCATCAACAAACTTCCAGCAGCGCATAAGCTCGTCGTCGAAGACAGGCAAGTCTTTACAGAGAAGTACTGGTGTCTCAGTTACAAGCGAACCGAACCAGTCCCGTCCGAAGACGAAGCCGCGCAGCATTTGCGCGAATTGATGGCAGACGCCGTGCGCATGCGTTTGGTTTCCGACGTACCGCTCGGCGTGCTGTTGTCTGGCGGTGTTGATTCATCAACTGTTGCTGCACTTGCTGTACAAGCCTCGCCGGAAGCAGTGAAGACGTTTTCGATCTCGTTTGCTGAAGCCTCATTCGATGAGTCGGCATATGCACGCGGCGTCGCCAAGTTTCTCGGCACGGATCATCACGAAGAACGCCTAAGCGCGAATCTCGCGGCGAATCTCGTCAGCGAAATCGGCGCGTGGATGGACGAGCCCTTCAGCGATCCTTCACTCGTGCCGACGTATCTCCTGTCTCGATTTACACGCAAGCACGTGACAGTGGCTCTCGGAGGTGACGGCGGAGACGAGTTGTTTGCCGGTTATCCTATGTACACAGGACTTCGCTGGGCCGAGTTTTACAAACGCGTGCCCTCGCTGTTGCGTACGGGCGTTGTCGAGCCACTCATCAAACTGCTCCCGGTAAAAACAAAGAACCTTTCGTTCGATTACAAAGCGCTGCGTTTTGTCACTGGAGCAAAGTACGACCCAGTCGCGCGACATCACGTGTGGTTTGGTTCCTTCACGCCCGAAGAGCAGACGGAACTCTTAACCGCGGAGGCGCTGGCCGCAACCAACGGCGATATCTACGCGCAGGCGCGACAATTTGCAGACGAGTGTGACAGTGACGATCTCGTCACGCGTATGCAGAGCGTCGACACGCGTCTCTATCTCGCTGAAGACATCTTGACCAAAGTCGATCGCGCGAGCATGGCCGTGTCACTCGAGGTGCGTGCGCCGTTTCTCGATCCGCGAGTGGCGGAATTCGTTGCATCGTTGCCGGGCAATTACAGACTCCGCGGTCAGAAGACGAAATACATTCTGAAAAAAGCGGTGAAGGAACTGTTGCCGCCGTTTGTGACCAGGCGGCCCAAGAAGGGTTTTGGAGTGCCGGTGGCGGAGTGGTTGAAGGTGAAACTACGGCCGGTCGCGCGAGATCTTTTATCACCGGAGCGCGTCCGTCGCGCAGGCGTTTTCAATCCCAACTACATCGCGCGTTTGCAGGACGAGCACGAACGAGGCGTGGCGAATCATCGCAAGCTGCTTTGGACGTTATTGATGTTTGAGCTCTGGCACGAGAGCTTTGTCGAAACGCCGCGGCGGATTGAGACGTCAATTCTTCGATGAGCGATCTCTTTCAGACGGCGTATGACGAACTCCTTTCCTGGTGCCGAGAACACGATTTCGCCGGACACGATCCATTCGACGCATTGAACAGCCGCCTTTTTCAAGCAACACCGCTAGCCAAATCACGCAACGCGCGGCTCATCTGGACGCAACTCTTAAAGCGTTCGCCCGCTGACTTTCGCGTGGTCGCACGTGTGCCCGCGGAGCGCAATGCGAAGGGGATCGCGCTGTTCGCGCTGGCGCAATTCGCAAACTACCGAAGAGTGAAAACGGAAGAATGTGCAGAGCAGGCGGGGAGCTTGTTGTTTGAACTGTTATCGATGAAGCTCGATGGTTACAGTGGTGCGTGCTGGGGTTATAACTTCGACTGGCAAAGCCGCAACTTCTTCGCCGAGCGCGGTACGCCGACGATTGTGCCGACCGCATTCGCGGCAAGAGCTTTGATCGAAGCCGCACGGGATTTACCAGACTTGCGGGATGTATGTTTGCCAACGGCACGCAGCGTTTGCGACTTCATATTGAAAGACTTGCCTCGAAGCGTCGATAACGAGACTGAACTGTGTTTCAGTTATGCGCCAAGTAGCGACACGCGTATTTTCAACGCGAGTCTTCTCGCCGCGGAGGTACTAGCGACCGTGGGTAACCTCACCGATGAGCGCGAACTATACGAGGCAGCGGCACGCGCAACGCGATACGTTGTCAACAATCAACGACAAGATGGATCGTGGTTGTACGGTACGGATCCGAAGCAGTCGTGGGTTGATAATTTTCATACGGCGTACGTTCTGTTTTCGCTGAAGCGCATAATCAACGTCTCTTCTTCGTGGGGAGCGGAGTTTCAGCCGGCGTTAGAACGCGGTTATGAGTTTTGGAAAAACAACTTCTTTCTTGCGGAGGGGTGGCCGAAATACTACCATGACGACCCTTATCCCGCGGATGCACACGCCGCTGCGAGTGCGATTGTCACTTTTCTTGAATGTCGTGAGCTGGACAACAATGCCTCGAAGCTGGCCCAGAGTGTTGCGTCGTGGACTATTCAAAACCTGCGCGACAGTAGAGGCTTCTTTTATTATCAACGACGGCGTTTTTACACGGTTCGCAAACCCTACATGCGCTGGACTCAAGCCTGGATGTTGTATGCGCTAGCGCGTTTGCTCGAGGAACAAGACTGACTGGATGATCAAAGTCGGTGTAATCGGCTACGGCTATTGGGGGCCGAACCTGGTGCGAAACTTCATGGCGGCGCCGGATTCAGCCGTCGCGAGAGTGTGCGATCTGCGCGCAGAGCGGTTGTCGACCCTGGGGAAGCTGTACCCAGGCGTAAAAACGTGTAGTAATTCGTCCGACTTAATCGAAGATCCGCAGGTTGATGCTGTCGTGATCTCGACGCCTGTCACGTCACATTTCGAGCTGGCGATGGCGGCGTTGAAGGCCGGCAAGCACGTGCTCGTCGAAAAACCTTTGGCTGCAACGTCCGATCAGGCACGCAGACTCGTCGACGAAGCACAGAAGCGAAATCTGATTCTTCTGGTGGACCACACGTTTGTTTACACAGACGCAGTCCGAAAGATCCGCGACCTAATCGCGTCGGGACAGCTCGGCGAGATCTATTACTACGATGCGGTGCGCGTGAATCTTGGTCTGTTTCAACACGACGTCAACGTGATCTGGGATCTGGCGATTCACGATCTCTCGATCATGGACTACGTGCTTCCGGCAAAGCCTGTCGCGATCTCGGCGACTGGAATCAGTCACGTTCCCGGCCAGCCGGAAAATGTCGCTTACATAACGCTCTTCTTCGCCAGCACTCAGATCGCGCACGTACACGTAAACTGGTTGACGCCGGTGAAAGTCCGTCACACGCTGATCGGCGGCAGTGAGAAGATGATCTTATACGACGATCTCGAACCGAGCGACAAACTAAAGGTCTACGACAAAGGCATCAGCGTCGCGCCTGGTCCGGAAGACGTCTATCGATTGCTGGTGAGTTATCGATCGGGTGACATGTGGGCGCCCCGACTCGACAATACCGAAGCGCTGCAAACCGAGGCGCTGCACTTCATCGATTGCATCGAGAACAACAAGCAGCCGCAAACAGATGGACCAGCAGGGCTGCGCATGGTGAATATGATCGAGGCCGCTGAAACGTCGCTTCGCGATCGCGGTCGATTGGTCGAAATAGATTGGTAGCCACCAAAGGCACAAAAAGCGCACATGCGTCTGTGGATTGATCTTGCAAACTCACCTCACGTTCCGTTTTTCAAAGCGCTAATCGACAGGTTTATTTCGCAAGGCCATGAGATTCAGACCACTGCGCGTGAGTTTGCAGAAACGGTTCCACTGGCGCAGAGCGTAGGGTTGGAGCCGCACGTCGCCGGCGTGCATGGCGGGCGCGCGGTGTCTGCAAAAGCAGGGACGATCATGAGTCGTGCGTGGGCGTTGGCGGGATGGGCGCGACGGCGCAATTTCGACCTGGCAATCAGTCATAATTCTTATTCACAAATTCTCGCAGCGCGCGCGTTGGGAATCAGATCCGTAACGTTGATGGATTACGAGTACCAACCCGCAAACCATCTCGCGTTTCGTCTCACTTCCCGGATCATCGTTCCCACGAGTTTTCCTGCGACTCGTTTGCGACACTACGGCGCGCGCGTCGGCAAGGTGCGTAGATACCACGGAACTAAAGAGGACGTGTATCTCGCAAACTTCCAGGCAGACTCGAAGTTCGGCGCGCGGTTGTGCGAGCTTGGCGTCAACACAGATAATGTGCTGGTCCTGATGCGTCCGCCGGCGCACGACGCGCTTTATCATCGTTTTCAGAATGCGTTGTTTGACGAAGCACTGGCGATGTTGCTGACACATGAGAACGCGCAGGTGATACTGCTACCGCGAAATGAAGCTCAAAGGGCCGCATATTCGCCGAAAGCGGGCGAACGTTTGATCATTCCTGCCGCGCCGTTGGACGGCGCGAACCTGATCGCCGCCAGCGACCTCGTGATCAGCGCGGGAGGAACAATCAATCGCGAAGCCGCGGCGCTCGGAGTACCCGCTGCGAGTATCTACATGGGAAAGTGGGCGGCGGTTGATGAAGAGCTTGTTAATGAAGGCCGGATGCAGCGGATTTCGAATGCGACTGAACTGCGCAATCTGCTGATCGAGAAGAAGCAGACGGCAAATCCACGACGATCGGTCGACGTGATCGACGAGGTAGTGCGACTCATATTCGAATGAGCTAGTGCGAGCAGAGCGAACCCGACAAACAGTGATCGACCCAACAGTTGTGCGCGTGCCTGGGCGCGCGCCGGGTTGGATTGTGCCTTCCGTGAAGGTCGGGCTTGTTGTTGTGGACGCATTCGTTGCGGCGCTGTCGTTCATGCTGGCGTTTTATGTTCGCGAAGGCGCACCCGTGTTTGCACCGGGTGGCGGTCTGGCATGGAGCAATCGGTTTGCGCCGTACGGCGCGCTGCTGTTGTTTGTTGTTGCGATTCGGCTGTTGGGTTTTCGTTACACCGATCTCTATCGCGTTCGCGGTGAGTTTTCACTCGTAGACGACGGCATTCGCATCTTCAAAGCGACTGCGATGGGCTCGCTTTTGATCGTCGCGGCGGCGTTTCTGTACCGCGGTGGTTTTCAGTTTCGAGCGTTCTCGTATGCGCGCAGTGTCTTCGTGCTTGATTTTGTGTTTGTGCTTGCGGGTGTAGGGTTGCTCAGGCTCGTCATGCGATCTGTGCAAACGTTTGTGCGCAGCCGTCAGATCAATTTGATTCCGACGCTCGTCGTGGGTCGGGGGACGGAAGCATCGTTGTTCATACGCGAAATGCGCGAACGACCGACGCTTGGTTATCGCGTCATCGGCGTGGTTGACACTACGACCGCTGACGATCAATCCACGTACGAAGACGTTCCCGTCATCGGCACTCTGGAATCGCTGCCCGAAGTGATTCGCGACTCCGGCGCAAACGAGGTGATCATTGCCGATCCGCAGGTGAATGGCGACGCGCTCTTTGAAGTGATGATGAGATGCGGCCGCCGGCGTGGTGTTGAGTTTCGAATTGCGCCGAGTCTCTTCAATTGCCTACCACGCAAAACCGAGATCGATCAGATCGGCGTGTTGCCGATGATCCGGCTTTTCCGCGAACCGCTCTCGAGCAGTGCGCGAATCGTGAAACGCACTTTCGATCTCCTGGTCGCGGCGCTGTCGATCGCGGTTCTGTTTCCGTTGTGGCTTTTGATCGCGCTGCTCATCAAGTTGGATTCCAAAGGTGCGGTTTTCTACACACAGGAACGAGTTGGCATGGATGGAAGGCTGTTCCTGCTCTACAAATTTCGGACGATGAAAGCCGGCGCGGATTCGCAGGTTCACCGCGAGTATCAGCGCGCGTTCATCGCCGGTCGCGCGGAAGCTAATGTCGGGGACGATCAGAAGCCGACT
>DATNCH010000232.1:0-6959 GCA_035571655.1 Pyrinomonadaceae bacterium | reverse complement strand
GTGAAAGTGCCGCCTTTGATCAACACCATCTCGCGCTTCGTGTTGGCTGCACTCGTAACTTGCGCCTGCAAACCAGGAGGCTCAGCTCCTTTCCGGGAATAGGCCAATGCGGCAAGAACGATCAGACCAAGCACCACGACTCCCGCGACCACGGGTGCGGCGAATCGCTTCTTGAAGAAGTTTCCAACAAGACTCTGGTGGCTGATCACTACGCGGCCTGGTAATCGTTGGTTAGGCGGCGCAGGAAGAGGAAGTTTGTTCGTAGGAAGGCTATTTCCCTTCCCATTACCTTCGGAAGACGCGCTCTCTTCGACTCTGCGAGGTTCACTTGCCTTGGGCAACGACTCCGGCTCTTTGCTCGATGGCAGAGGCAAAGGTTTCGGTAACTTTGCCGTGTCGTTCTCGCTTTGCGGAACTGGATTACGGAAGGTGTTCACATCCTGTGCAAAGACGGGCACGACAGCTTCTACATTTACACGAGCGCCTGAAGGATCTGATGCATTGCCGATTTGATTCGTTTTACGACGCCGATTGCCCGTTGTGGCTTTGGCAGTGCTGCGTCTCTTTGCCTTCGTTTTCGCCGGCGCGGGGTGGAGAACCGCCTGTTCGAGCTCCGCGATAAATTCCTCCACGGATGCCGTACGCGTTTCCGGCTGCTTCTCCAGAGCGCGATGGACCACCTTCTCAACTTCCGGCGATATACCCGATCCGGGAGTTGCCAGCGGAGGAGGTGCAGCCATCAGATGCTTCTTCATGATGGAGGGAATGTTGGAACCTTTGTAAGGTACGTCTCCCGTCAGCATCTCATGGAGGATTATGCCGAGGCTGTAAACATCACATCTTCGATCGGTCTCTTCTCCGGACCATTGCTCCGGCGCCATGTAAGCAGGCGAACCAACGATTCCAACTGTTTTAGCGGCGACGAAAGAACCAAACAGGTCACTCGACTTGATCTTCGCGAGACCAAAATCGAGGATGCGAATCTGCTCGCGCACCGACCCGCCCGATTCAATCATTATGTTGAGTGGTTTGAGATCGCGATGAACGATGCCGTGTTTGTGAGCAGCGGCGAGTGCCGAAGTTATCACTTGCATGTATTCAAGTGCTTCAAGGGGCGTGAATCGCGTCTTGCTGATTATCAACGTCTCGAGCGACACACCCTCAACAAACTCCATCACGATGTAAGGAATTTTTTCTTGCAGCAGCCCGTAATCAAGGACCGCGATTATGTTAGGGTGACCAATTGCGGCTGCGGCCATCGCTTCCTGATGGAACCGCTTCACGAACGATGCGTCGTTACCTATGAGATCGAGTTTGATTGTCTTGATGGCGCGAGTGGTTTTCAGGAATTTGTGGTGCGCCTTGTAGACAATTCCCATCCCGCCTTCACCGAGCCGGCGTTCGAGAACGTACTTACCATCCAGCGCAACGCTGCCGGGCAACGAGTGGAACGTCGTGCACCTGTCACTTGGACACTGCGTAACGGTGTCGTCATAGCAACTAAAACAGGTGGGGCATTCTCTCATGTCGGGTAAAGCCGTTTTGGTGGCCCAACTGCTAAGGACCGAAATAGTCTGCCCGCCCGGAATGCGGCAATGGTGCGTTTGCCTTCGAGTGTGGCGAGCCTCGCAAGATTAAGAACAGATGGGCCGGGATTCTAACAACTTTGTTGCGGGCGAGCAATCTTGAAACACCCTCTCTGGGCCGATCTTGTTAGAGTTTAGTGTTTGGGTTTATTCTGCCTGCCACGATGCATAGCAGGTTCAAGGTTCGGACTTCACAAATAGTGCTTTTGGTGTTGGCATTTTTGGTCTGCGCGCTGGCAGACACACCCGGGGCCCTGGCCCAACGACTGCCCAAAGCAACCGGAAGAGAACCCGAGAACAAACCGGCTCCATCACGCCACGAGGCTCGTCATAAACGGCAAATAGCACCGGCTGCCTCGAGCAATCCCGCCTCAGTCGAATCTGATAATTTCCTTGATCTTGGTGATCTCTTTCAGCGGCAGAAAAAATGGAAAGCCGCCGAGGCGGCCTACAAAGAAGCTGTGAAAGTCTGGCCCGCCAACGTCGACGCCCGGTTGGAACTCGGCTTTCTTTACGTCGCCAGGAACAGAATGGACGAAGCGCAGCAGACTTACAGCGAGCTCCGATCACTCAACGCATCGTACGCTTCGAACCTGCTCGCGGAAATCAACAGACACAAAGCCACGCTCGCGCATTAGGAACCAGTGTTGGAAGCTTTGCCTCAAAGTAGAGAGTCATTGTTGGAGGAGGTCAGTACCGTAACGCGGTAGCGTCGGGTCGACGTAGAGCCTCTCAATTTTGCTAAGAATTTCGTATGTTCGAGACTGACCCGACGCTACCGCGTTACGGTACTGACCTCCTCCAAGTCTGAATCCTGACTTTTGAGGCAAAGCTGTCCTTTCCTGTTACAGTACGAGGCAAAATGGGGCATGAAAATCTATGGGGGTATGTTAAGCGGCTGCGCTTTGTGCAGGATGTGATCGCCGAGTCGTTTCCTCATCGCGCCGCGGATTCATTGCGAGTGCTTGATGTCGGATGCGGTAATGGTTCGGAACTCGCTCTACCGCTTGCACGACTGGGTTTCGAAGTCACAGGCATAGATATACACGCACCCTCAATAGAACACGCCCGGCAATTGGGAGTAGATGTTCCGAATCTGAGCTACGTCTGTGGACCAGTCGAAGAACTACGATCAACACCTTACGATGTAGTGATTCTTTCAGAGGTTTTGGAACACCTGCGAGAGCCGCGCGGCTTGCTTTTAGCGGGCATGGAACATTTGAACAAGAACGGGATAATCATCGTCACTGTGCCAAATGGCTATGGTGAATTTGAGATTGACTCCTGGCTTTTCAGAGTCTTTCGCTTACAACGCATCGTCGATGCGCTGGCCGGGAATAGCAAAACCGTCGTTGCTGCCACTGACAATCATGAGAGCGGTCATGTGCAGTTCTTTACTCGCCGTCAGTTGCGACGCCTCTTTGCTGAATGTTCTTTGTCCGTTGCCAGAGAAGGTGTAGCGAGTCTCCTCGCCGGGCCGTTTATCGGGCACACGCTGGCACGTTCCGAACGGTTTATTGAATGGAACGCGCGGGTCACAGATAAATTGCCGCCGGCGTTAGCCAGCGGCTGGTATTACGCCTTGCGTCGTTAGACGGAGAACCATCGCGTCACTCAGGATCGGATGGGTTGTTGAAGAGCATGGTTAGCTTGACACTCCCATGTCCGAATTGCGGGAAAAATGGAGCGTTGCGGTTTCCCGGATCGAGAGTAGACGCCGTATCATCCGGCGGAAAGAGAACCAAAGACCTCAAGAACTCGAGTACGTTGTTCTGATTCCCAGACGAGAGCGCCGCAAACGCATCACGAGCGCGAAGGGCCTCGCCACCATGACGCATAATTACCTCTCGTAAATTTACGCTGCGACCATCATGCCCGTACGGTGCAGAAGTGCCGACTCCCCAGAGCGCCGTAGTTAGAAACTCCCGTCTTATCGTGCCGTCATAGCTCCTCTCGTAGAAGTCAGGCCCGAGATCGTGTCGCTTGAAATCTGTGAAGATGTTCTTGACGAGAAACGGTTGGTTCGACGGACGCTTCAATGCCGGAAATCCACTACCATCGTCCTGGCTTTTGAAGAGCCCGCTGGCCGTTCCGAAAAGTCGATTGAAAATGCCATTCACCGGATCATAAACAGTGTCGAGATCCGCTACGCGTCGATCATGATTGAGCTGAAGGTCGGCGATGTGACACTGCGCGCATCCGATAGTCTGAAACTTCTGCTGGCCCGCAATCACTTCAGGTGTTTGTTCGTACGTCGCAGGTCTGAAGTAATTGAGCAAATAGAACTCCATGAAATCTACAATGCTCGTCGGGATCTCGTTCGCAACACCGTCGGCGTCAGGATCTTCGAAGGCTGACGTAGCAGGTGGCGCGTCGATCTTATCCCTCGAGCCGTCAAGCAGCATGCCCGATGGTGTTGTAACGGCGGCTCCGTTGTGTGCCGCCGCGAGTTCAGGATCGACCGCTTGAAGTCCCATCTCCGCATTCCACGCGCCGACAACAAATTCTCGTATCGAGATCGTTCCTCCGTGTGCGAAGAACGGACGCACGCGCAGGTCAAGGTCGACACCTGTTACCGCCGAAGTATCGACACTCACATCTGTACCGCGACGCGTCCCAGTGATCTCGCCGTAGTTGATGCCTTTGCTGGTTAGCGTTTTGGTGACACGATGGTTCGAAGGCGACTTAAGAGCCTCGTCGACTGCCTGCCGGCGAATGGCACGGAGGTCGGAAGTGATTTCGTCCGCCAACATCTCCTTCAACCCAAGACCAAAGAGGTGTGGCGCGTCGCGGCTGTCGGGCCTTGTCACAACGTCACCTCCGAAACCGCCCGCGCCTCGCGGCCTGCCATGGCACCCGGCGCAGCTATCAACCAGCCCGGCGCCGATCGCCAGGTTAGTTTCGATGTTTCCCATGCCGTCGCCGGAGAGTGGTCCAATTCCCTGCAACCGCGTGTACTTGCGTTGAAAGAGTTGACGCCCGCGCCGGATAGCTCGAAAGGGATCGCGGTTGATGATGAACATGGAGGAGTCCAGAGTCATAACATCACCGCGACCCGCCCCTGTCTCTTCAAGGAACGACTTGTTGATTCCGACATTCGCCGAATTCGGCGTAACTGTTTTATCGGGAAGTTGTGCGTAACTTCGCGGCGCGAAGTAGCACAAGAAGGTGCACAGAGCGCAGAGCGCCGCAACGATGGCAGCATCGCGTGTGAAACTCATATCGATCCTCCTTTGCGTGAAGGTTTGCGGTCAGTTCGTCGGGCGAAAAAAGTGAGCGGTGACAAAGCGCGAAACCTGCTTCCCGAGAATCGCGCCCTTGTGAGCTGAGTTTCGGTAGTGCATACCGCCGTAGACGCGAGCGTCCAGAACCTCGTCGAGTGCCTGCGAGAAGCTGTTGTAGGAGCGCACCGGTTTTGTAAGACCGGCAACTTTACTGTCTATAGTGAAGCTGAAGTTGTCTGTGCCAAAAAAGAATCGGAGCGTTTGTGTTGAAGATCCGCTGAAGCAGCCATGCGCGGCGGGATACTCGGGATGGTTTGGCGTCACCACCTGCGCGATCCAGTTCACGTCAGCTTCAGTCGCGGCGTTGCCATCGGTATCGCCGGTGCGAATCGCTGTGACCGGTCGCCAAAAGTTGTAAGTGAACTTCGAATCCCAGCATGCGATTATCCCGTCGGCGGTAGCTGTCGCCAGCATCGCGAAGAACCGCGCGTTCTCTGCGAGTGACAGCGTCTGCGCGATTGAGATGTTGCGCCACGCACGGTTCCATTGGAGGATCGGCTGGTCCGACCAGAAGCGACCGATATCGGTCTGCTCGGGTGTGCGTGCACTGCCGGTTGCCACGCCAAGGCTCTTAACTTCATTGTAATCACGCGCCCATGTATCACTAGTCAGAGCCGGAGGTGGTTCGGCGCGAAATTGCGAAGGGCTGTTCAGTGCAAATGGTTGCACGTGTGCGGCCTCGGGTGCTGCGGCCGGAAGAAAGCCGGGAGGAGTCGGCGCCCAGACGCCCGGACCGCTGCCCGGCGAATACGTCACCGTCGCATCGCGCCCGTCGTTCGCACGCAAAGCAATTATGCCGGCAGCCGTTTGTTGACCGACTGCAATGCCATTGATCTTCGCTGGACCATCGGGGATGGTGCTGAGTGAAGCCGCGTACTTTGCATCGAGATCCGCTTGTTGAGCAGGAAACAGTGTCACGAGCACATCGTGTGCGGCCGCTGCGGTCGCGGCCTCAGCCGAGGCCGGTGAAATCACGTTTGGGTGGATGGCATATGCCTGGAAGGGGTAGCCCTCGATCGCATTAACGGCGTCGTATATAGCGATGTGAACCATCGCCAGGCGAATCAGTCCTCGCTCAGGACGGAGACCCGCAACGCCTACGATTGCGTCGGCTGCATTTGCATTCCATTCAAGTACCATGTCGGGTTGCAGCACCGTTTTCGATGTTCCTCGAGCTAGAGCGTGTGGTCCGAAGCTGATCGCAAAGGAGATCAGTACCCCGACGAACACCGCGCGATTGGCAGTTCTACTGAATATCATTTGAATCTCTCCCGTCTTGAAATTGTTGATGCGGTTGGCCGATTCCATTAAAGTAATTGCACCCCCGATAAATCCTGCGAACGTCTGGAGAAAACTCTCATAAAAATCTCATTGAGTTCTGAAAGCGTTTATGAACACTGCAGTGAAGAACTTCTTTGAATTTGGTGGGTTCCGACTCGACGCGCGGGAACGGCTCCTACTTCACCAGGGAGAGACCGTTTCACTGACGCCCAAAGCATTTGACATGCTTGTCACACTCGTGGAGAACAGCGGTCATCTGGTTGAGAAGAGTGAGTTTATGCGTAAGTTGTGGCCCGACAGTTTTGTCGAAGAGGGCAGTCTCGCGCAGAACGTTTCGCTGTTGAGAAAAGCGCTCGGTGAGAACGAAAGCCAGAAATTCATAGAGACGGTGCCACGGCGCGGCTATCGCTTTGTAGCAACTGTTGTAGCTACGACTGGACGACTCGCCGACGCCCCCATCCGGTCAATTGCGGTGCTTCCGTTCAAGTCGTTGGGAGTAGACGAAGGCGATGAGTATCTGAGTATCGGTATTGCGGAGACGTTAAGCACTCGGCTCAGCAGCCTGAACCTACTGACAGTGCGCCCAATGAGCGCTGTCTTGAAGCACGTGAGTTCTGAGAAGGACGCAGTGCAGACGGGTCAGGAATTTCAAGTCGATACAGTGCTGGAAGGAAGCATCCGAAGAGCCGGAGAACGATTGAGAGTGACTGCGCGGCTGGTTAGCGTGCCTGATGAGGCTGTGCTCTGGGCGGACAAGTTTGACGAACAGTTTACCGACATATTCGAAGTTGAAGACTCCATTTCCGCA
>DATNCH010000231.1:0-36232 GCA_035571655.1 Pyrinomonadaceae bacterium | reverse complement strand
CTGCGAAGAGAGCGCGACGTTGCCGTCTCGTTCCTGCTCGACCAATCCTCCTCGACCGCGCGCACAATCGGCCGCCATCCCTTGCAGCCCTACACGCATCCGGGCCGGCGCATCATCGAAGTCGAGAAGGAAGGCTTGGTTCTGATGAGCGAGGCGCTCGAAGCCGTGGGCGACCCTTATGCAATCTACGGCTTCACGTCCGAGGGGCGCCGCAACGTTAAGTTTTACGTGGTGAAAGATTTCAACGAGAAGTATGGCGATGAAGTGAAGCAGCGCATCGGCGGCATCAACTATCAGAACAACACGCGTCTCGGCGCCGCGATTCGTCACGACACTGCGCGGCTGGCGAAACAGGACGCGCGTACGCGGCTTTTGATCGTGCTGTCGGACGGGCGTCCTTACGACCACGATTACGGCGACGCGCGTTACGCACGCGAAGATACGCGCGAGGCGTTGCGACAGGCGAAGAACGAAGGCATCACGCCGTTTTGTATCACGATCGATCGAGAGTCGGAGGCTGAGCTGCGGGATCTCTATGGCGAAGTGGGGTACACGATCATCGACGACGTGCTTTCACTGCCCGAGCGCCTCCCCGGCATCTACCGCCGATTAACTACGTAACACAGATTTACACAGATCAATCCGCATCATCGGCGTAATCCGTGGCTCCCCAGGCGCCGCCACCCGGCGTCTCGATGCGAATTCGATCTCCTGCTTTCAATTCATGCGAACCCTTTGCTGCGATTTTCTGTGTTCGTTTATCGCGAATGACGACGTTGACTCCGAGCGCGCCATCCGCGCCGCCAGACAATCCATAAGGTTGTCGCTTGCGGCGATCTGCAAGCAACGACATGCGCGCGGGAACGAGCGTCTCGATCTCGCGCACCACACCGTCGCCACCACGCTGCTTACCTTTACCACCCGATCCTTTCCGCAAACGATATTCGCGCACGCGCAGCGGGTACGCATACTCGAGCGCCTCGGCGGGCGTGTTCAAACTGTTCGTCATGTGTGTGTGCACGCCACTCATTCCGTCGAGCATTGGACGCGCGCCCATGCCGCCGGCGACCGTTTCGTAGTAAGAAAACTCCTGCCCGGTGCGCGAGTCGATGCCACCGATCGTTAAGTTGTTCATCGTCCCCTGGCTTGCCGCGGGTATTCGATCCGGCAATGCCTTCGCAAGCGCTTTGAACAATACATCGACAATGCGTTGCGAAGTCTCGACGTTTCCTCCCGCGACGGACGCCGGCGGGTTCGCATTCACAACGGTTCCGCGCGGCGCAATCACCTCGATCGGTTCCATCAGCCCTGCGCTTGCGGGAACTTCACTACCCACCAAACAACGAAACACGTAAGACACTGCCGACACCGTGATCGCCTCGACCGCATTGATCGCACCAACAACCTGCGGCGCGCTGCCCGCGAAGTCAACCAGCGCACGCTCACCATCGATCGTGATCCGCACTCTGATTGGCACGGGACGATCTTCAACGCCGTCGTTATCCAACGCGTCTTCCGCTTCATACGTGCCGTCGGGTATCGAGGCGATCGTGTATCGCATCAAGCGCGCTGAATAGTCGATCAGTTGCGACGCATACTCCGTCGCCTCGCTCTCGCCGCGTCGCTCGATGATCTCCAGCAGTCGAGCAGCACCTGTTTTTAACGAACCAATCTGCGCATCGAAGTCGCCACGACGCTCGACATTTCCGCGCACGTTCGCGAGCAGCAACCGCATCGTGTCGGCGTCGGGAATGCCCTTTCGCACGAGGCGTATCGGCGGAATGCGAATGCCCTCTCCGTAAATATCCGTCGCGAGCCCCATCGACCCGGGCGTCGCGCCGCCGATGTCAGCGTGGTGCGCGCGATTGGCGACATAAAACAGGACACGGGGACGCGCTGACGCGGCGGCGCGGCGAGGCAACGTGTCTGCGCGTCTGCGCGTCTCCGCGTCGAACACTCCGCTTATCAATGTGACGTCCGGCAAGTGCGTACCGCCCGCAAACGGATCGTTCAAAGCAACCACGTCACCTGGTTCGATTTCGATCTCCGCGAGCGCGGCTGCGACGGCCATCGGCATCGATCCGAGGTGTACCGGCATGTGATCTCCCTGTGCGATCACGCGTCCGTCCGCGTCGAACACGGCGCACGAGTAGTCGCGGCGCTCTTTGATGTTTGGTGAAAACGCCGTGCGGCGCAGGGCGACGCCCATCTCTTCCGCCACGGACGTGAACAGAGCACGGTAGATCTCGAGCGTGGTTGGATCGAACCTGACTTTCATAACCTTATCAACACGTTTCCAAACTCATCGATGCGCGCCGTTGTGCCATTGGGTATCAGAGTTGTCGCCGAATACTCCGAGACGATGCAAGGTGTTTGAAGTTTCGCATCCGCATAGAGTTCGTCTCGTTTGTACAAATTAACTTCGACTTTGTGGCCAGCGACGTGGGCCACGATGCGCCTGGATCGCTTCGCCTTGCCGCGCGAGAGTTTCTCCTGTGGGAGTTTTTCAACCAGCCCGAATGATCGCAGTCGCGTGCTGACAATTTCGATCTCACTATTTTCCTGCGCGTAGCCGTAGCGCTCGCGATGCACGCGATTGAACGCTGTCGCGAGATCGCCACTGATCTCCCTGACCTCCAACTCAAACGACTGCCCGCGATATCGCATCGCCAACGAGCGCTCATGTCGCTGACGTGAACGAGCGAAGCCTTCGGCGCGCAATACGTCTGCCGCCTCCCTTTCCATTTCGCTAAACACATCCTTCAGCCGCGCCACCTGTTTGCGCTCGAGCGTAAACATCACTGTGCGGCTCTGGTCCTTGATCACGTCGGCCACCAGAACTCCGACCGCCGACAACGCTCCGGGCGCAGCAGGCAAAATGATCGTCGGGATACGAAGCGCGCGCGCCAGATCCACGGCGTGCAATCCACCCGCACCGCCGAACGGCAGCAGCGCAAACTGTCGCGGATCGTGACCACGCTCTACCGAAATGTGTCGTAACGCGCGTTCCATGTTCGTGTTCGCAACCGATAACACTCCTTCAGCCGCGGTGATAACGTTCACGCGTTTATTCGACACCCTGCTTAAATCCCTCGCGAGGTTCGTGATCGCCTCAAGAGCACGTTCTTCATGAAGTTTGAACTCGCCGCCGAGCAAACTGTTGCTACCGAAATGACCGAGCACCACGTGCGCATCAGTGACCGTCGGCAGCAACGAGCGTCCATAGCAGGCTGGCCCAGGATCGGCGCCGGCCGACTCTGGTCCGACTCGCAATGAACCACCTTCGTCAACACGCGCGATCGATCCCCCACCGGCTCCGACAGTGTGAATGTCCATGACAGAAACCGCGACCGGCAACCCAGCGACGACGGCTTCGTTCGTCGTTCGGATCGCGCCGCTGTCGCACAGCGCAACGTCGGTTGAAGTCCCGCCCATGTCGAACGTGATCACGTTTTGAATTCCGGCAGACCGGGCCGCACGCAGCGCACCAACCACACCGCCCGAAGGCCCCGAAAGAATCGTGCGCACGGGCTCAACCGCCGCGACATCCGCGGAGATGCTGCCGCCGGACGACTGCATGACACGCAGATTGAGTTTTGTGTGCTTTGTGTTACCAGATAAGCGCGTCAGGTAGCGACCCATCAACGGCTGAAGATACGCATTGATGACCACCGTCGAGGTACGCTCGAATTCACGATACTCAGGAAGGATTCGACTCGAGATCGACAACGGCACGTCGAGCGAACTGAGCGCCGAGGCGATGCGCTCTTCATGTTCCGGATGCAGAAACGAAAACAGCAGGCAAATCGCGACGGCTTCAACCTTCTCCCGCTTCAACTGCCTGACGAGTTTTCGCACATCGCTTTCATTCAGCGGCTCGAGCACCTCGCCTGTTGCAACCACTCGCTCGCGCACGCCTAATCTCAGGCCGTCGTCGACAAGGGCCGGCGGCTTCACCGCATTGAGGTTGTAGAGCTCGGGTCGCGCCTGACGCCCAATCACCAGCACGTCTTCAAACCCGCGAGTCGTAACGAGCGCGACGCGTGCACCCTTGCGTTGCAGCAAAGCGTTTGTTCCGACAGTCGTGCCGTGGACCACCTCGATCCGATCGAGTCGCGAACCAGTTTCCGCGCAGATGCGCGCAAGTCCCTGTTGAATGGCAAGTGAGGGATCCGAAGGTGTCGAAGGAACTTTGAAAAGATTGAGACGGCCGTCTCTTTCAAAGACGAAATCGGTGAAGGTTCCGCCAGTATCGACGCCGATGCGTATGGGCTGTCTAGTGGCCAACTGTTACCCAGCACCCACTCTCATTTGAAGCGCGAATCGCATCCAGCACGAGCTGAACCTGGTAACCGTCCTCGAAAGTCGCTGCGTCTTTGACAGTTGTTCTCCCGGCGCGCATCGCTTCGCAGATGGCCACGGCAAACGCCGTAAAACCTCTGGACCAACTGCCTTCACGCATGCCCTGGGCCATGTGGTCCTGTTCCACCTGAACCGGGCGCCACACGCCTGAGCCCGTCGGCGAAATCCAGAGTTCGCCGGTCTCTTCAACCATCAGCGCGCCCTTCGTGCCGTAGATCTCGAGCCGATTTTCATACTTTCCTTGTTCGACCACCGAAATCGAAGCGGCGCCGGTGGCCTCTCTCGTATGTGGTCCATCGGCGAGGTGAAACAGAAGTTTTGCTTCGTCATCAGTCGTGACGGTGCGCATGCCTCCGCTGGCTCTGTCACGACGCTCCTTGATGTGAGTTGAAAGCATCCCGAGCACCTTCGTTATCTCGGTGCTGAGTATCCAGCGAAACGAGTCGACCACGTGCGATCCGATTGCGCCGAGCGCGCCGCCGCCCATGGTTTCATCCGACCACCAATCCCACGCGCGATCGGCAATGGCGCGATAATCGGAACGGAAGACGTAGTTGCAATGACGCACCAGGCCGACGGCGCCGGTCTGTAACATCCCGTGCATCACCCGCCTGCTATTCAGGAAACGGAGTTCGTGATCGATCAAGGCAAGCACACCGGCGGCCCGCGCTTTCTCGACCATCGTGGCGGCCTCGGCTGCGTTGAGCGCCATCGGCTTCTCGCAAAGCACGGCTTTTCGTTGATCGAGTGCGGCTGTTGTGATCTCCATGTGAGTTGATGGAGGTGTGACGACGCTCACGAGGTCGACGTCGCTGTGGGCCACAAGCTCCTGCCAGTTATCCGCGACGTATTCTATTCCAAATTCTTTTGCGACCGCTTCTGCGCGTTCTCGATTGCGGCTGGCGATTGCGACGACCTTCGTTCCCATGCAATCGCGAAAGCCCGGGATCTGAGTCGTGCGGGCAAAGCCCGTCCCGATGATTCCAATTCCTACCGGCGCCTTCTTCATAACGCTCTCATTTAATCACAGATCTGCGTAATCTGTGTTACGAGTCGCGGCCGGCGAGGCGCGCGATCATTGTTACGAGTTGGCCTGCGCCGATCGGTTTGGCGATGTGCATCTGGTAACCTGCGTCGAGTGCCTGGCGACGGTCCACATCTCTCGCGTACGCAGTCAGTGCAGCAGCGGGCGTTTCGCCACCTTTTTCTCGCGGCAGCGCTCGCACTTTATGAATAAAACTGTAGCCGTCTTCGTCCGGCATCGCGATGTCGCTCAGGATCACGTCAGGCTTCCACTCGACGAGCTTCGACAGCGCTTCACCCGCCGATTTGCAGGTTTTTACTTCAGCGCCGGTGCGTGTGATCACGGTACTGAGTATCTCGCGCGCTTCCGCTTCATCGTCGACCAGCAACACGCGCAAACCGTCAAGTGAATGACCGTCTAAAGCATTCATCTCGCCACTTTGAGTGATCGCAATCGCCTCCGCACGCTCTGCGATCAGCGGAAAGGTCGCAGAAAATGTCGCGCCTTTGTTCACTCCGTCGCTGTGAGCCGAAACCGTGCCGCCATGAAGCTCGACGAGATGTCGAACGATTGCCAGCCCCAGTCCCAACCCACCAAAACTCCGAGTCGTGGAACTATCGGCCTGACGAAATCGATCGAACACACGTGGCAGAAACTCCGGATCAATACCCTGCCCGGTGTCTTTCACCGAAATGCGCGCATCTGATCCGTCCTGGTCGAGACGTACGGAGATCTGACCTCCGTGTGGAGTGAATTTCACTGCATTCGATAAGAGGTTCCAGATGATCTGCTGCAAGCGTGCTGAATCGGCGGAGATAGCGCCGAGCCCGGGCTGCGCCCAGTTATCCAACTGGATGCCTTTGGCATCGGCTGCCGGTCGCACGACGTTGATCGCAGCGCGAGTGACTGAAGATATATCCAAAGGTCTGACGTCGAGATTGAGCTTACCGGAAACGATGCGCGAGACGTCGAGCAGATCGTCGATGAGCTGTGCCTGCACGCGGGCATTCCGATCGATCGCTTCGAGTCCCTGGTTCAAAACTTTCTCATCGCGCTTTGCCTCACGAAGCACGCTGGACCACCCGAGCAACGAAGTCAAAGGCGTTCGCAATTCGTGAGAAAGCGTTGCGAGAAACTCGTCCTTAATCCGATTAGCTGCTTCCGCCTCTGAACGCGCACGTTCCGCGCGCAAAAGCAACTGGCCCCGCGCCTCTTCCGAACGCTGCAATTCGGTTATGTATTTCGAGAGCTCCTCGACGTGTAAACGCGCGGCTTCAGTTTGTTCGAGCGAGGCTTCCAGGTTCTTGAGATAGGTCTGATAAGTGAAACAGATAATCAGGATGATCGGCACGGTTGCGATCACCGCATAGAAGCCATACGTCTGGATGAGGACGGCAATTATGCCGGCCGCTGATGCGCCCGCGAAGTAAGTGACAGACGTCCATAGATAATAAGTTCGCCAGGTTTGCCAGACTGATTCCTTGATCTTCGATGCCTTCTCAATCGCGACCAGAGTGGTGTTGGCAACGTACTGCACTAAACCCATCACGCAGATCGCGTAAAAGAACTCTTTCGAGAACCCGCCAGACTTCAGCAGCGCAGGTGCTGGACCAAAGATCAAAAACACAACCGTCGCTGTAAAAAACGTAGAGGTGGCGAGGATGGCGGAATTGAAGAGAAATACGCGCGGCTTTTTGCTGATGATCACCGTTACGGCGATACCTTCCAGCGCCGAAAGCAAAATCGCCGCAGTTCCACCGTAAATCAGCATGCCGAGAAAAACAAAAGTGTCGGCGACTGTGATACGACCACTAACACGCGGAATCCGGACTGCGATCATCGAACTCGCAATCACCATCAGGCAGAGGAAAACAAAACGTGCATCCAGTTTGTCGTAGGGTAAGTAGTAGATCGAGACAAGCGCGATCGCCGCTCCCGCAATAACGAGCGACCACATGTAAACTTGTCCGAAGTGAGGTCGATTAACATCCACTTCTGCCGCACTCATGGATCACCTCAGGGGACTCTAGGGTCATAGATTGTATTGGGTTACACACCGTGGTCGGTGTGTATAGACAAGTTACGAGCGCAATCCACAGATTACGCCGAATCGATCTATGGATCAATAATCTAAACAGTCAGTGCCATCGTCGAATGCTACGGCGACCGCCCAAAACTCATCGCCGCTGATCATCGACGACTGGGCCATCGTCACAAGATCGCCTGTGACGACACCATCGCCAGTGACGACACCGTCTCCAGTCACTACACCATCGTCTAACACACTACCCGCGGACAAGAGATCCCGAAACAGCAGACTGACGGCGAGGAATGGCGCACCGTCTCCGGTCACTACACCATAACTCGTAAGAATATGATCGCCGGTTACAACACCGGCCGAGAAGTAGGTGTTATCCAGCGTCAACGTCGTATCGCCCGTGACCACACCACTGCCCAGCAAATTCCCGAGAGTGTAGACGCGCTGATACTTCGTGATCAGATTCTGGCCAGTGACAAATGTGTGATTGAGAACGAGTCCGCGCGACCACGTGAACGTGTAATTCGCAATCGTCGTCTGCGGCGACGGCGGAGCCGCGACAGTGAGCAACGCTGAGCCAACGGCCGTCGAGGCACTCAAATCAGTTCGCACTACTTTCGCCAACTGGATCGCGCCCGCGGTGTTCAGCTGCCCCGCGCCCTGTTCGAGCATGTTGAAGCCGGCGAGCGGTTGCGCCGAGTACATCAACAACGCTTTTACGAGGTTCGGAGTCAGACTCGGATTTGCCTGAAGCATAAGTGCGGCTGTTCCCGCGGCGACGGGCGTCGCCATCGAAGAACCACTCAGAAACATCATGTTGCGCTGGTCAGATCCGCTGACTCCCGCATTCAACGACGGGTTGTGCTCAACGAGATAATTGTCGGCTGCCATTGCCTCGATCAACTTGTTTCCGGGCGCGACGAGATCCGGTTTGATCAAGTTGTCGTAGTGTCTTACTCCGTTTTGATCGGTAATAAAACTTCGCGTTGGTCCACGCGAGCTGAATGTAGCAACCGAATCGTCGCTGCGGTCGTCCGTGCCGAAAGTATTTGCGGCGCCGACAGTGATCGCCGATGGTTCATTCCCGGGCGAGTGGATGTGGCCGTACAGCTTGTTTCCGTCGCTGTCCTTACCGTTGTTACCAGCAGCAGCAAAAACAACCACACCCGCGTCGACCAAACGGCGCACAGCCCGACAGACGGGATCGTTGAGATAGGAGTCGATCGCAGCCATGCCGAGACTCATGTTCACGACGCGAATGTTGTAAGCGGCACGATTCGTAGCGACCCAATCGAGCGCGCGCAGCACTTGCGCTGCCGTGCCGATTCCCTGTGAATTCAAAACACGCAGATTGATCAGGTTCGCATTAGGAGCAATGCCCATGTACTCCTTGTTCGAGATGCGACCGTTGCCGGCGGCGAGTGATGCGACGTGAGTTCCGTGTCCATAAGGATCGTCCGTGCGACCTTCGCCGGTGAAGTCTTCACTGTAAACGACGCGAACGCCGTTCGACCTGTTTAGAAACGCCTGATGCGCGACGTCGATTCCTGAGTCGAGCACAGCGATGCCGATGCCCGTTCCATCAAGACTCGTGGGGTTGTTTGCAGTGCCGGTGGTCCGAATCAGATCCGCGCCGGTCGTGCGCGAAAGGTGGCCCATCGGCATGACGTCCTGGTTCAAAGAGACGTATGAAACGTCGCTTCGCGCGGCGATATTTACCGCGGCCTGGATGGGTAGTGTGACGACGCGAACGCCGAAGTTTTTAAGCTTGCGGATGTTGCTGCCGCCCGAGTTTTCGAGCGTCGAATCGATGGTGTCCGACTGGGCAGCGGGCTGGATGATGACGCGAACTAAATCCGCGCCGTGGCCGTCAGCAGCCTTTTGGAGGATATCCTTCGAGATCTTCCGTTGTAACTCGCTGTTGTTGGCCGATTCGGCTTGGGTCCTGGGCTCGACGCAAAACAATGACAAAACGAGGAGTGAGGCAAAGCCACTCCAGAGGATCGGGTTAATAAAACGCTTCATTTAGTGCTCCGGGAAACTGTGAGGAAGTCTCGTTCTCGACTGACAACGTTCAGGGAGTCCTTGTCGGGGGTAGGGCAGTCTAGCAGGATTCCTTGTTAAACAATGTGTAAATTTTGTGTCGGACAAATGGAGCCACCAAAAGGCACAAAAGGAACACAGTTGTTCGCAAACTTTTGAAAAACAAAGGTGGCAAGGTGCTCACCTCCCGCTGCCCAGCCAAACACTAATCCCGGCAATAACTGGAGGTCCGTGTTATGACATTTCGCGTCTTTGTGTTGAGTTTCACTCTGTGCATCGCTGCGGCCGGCTCGTTCGCGGCCACAGTACCGGCGGGATTTACTGATTCGCTGGTCGCTGGCGGCTTAAATAATCCAACCGCGATGGCCCTGGCTCCTGATGGTCGAATTTTTGTTTGCGAACAAGGCGGCGCGTTGCGCGTGATTAAAAATGGCGCCCTGCTGCCCACACCTTTTCTTACCGTAACGGTTGATTCAAATGGCGAGCGTGGTCTGCTCGGCGTGGCGTTCGATCCGAACTTCGTTTCGAACCAACTGGTCTACGTCTATTACACCGCCACTACTCCTACGCTGCATAACCGGATCAGCCGGTTCACAGCCGCCGGCGACGTCGCAATGGCAGGCAGTGAAACGATAGTCGTCGATCTGCCGAATCTGAGCACTGCGACAAACCACAACGGCGGTGCAATTCACTTTGGACCAGACGGCACTCTCTTCGTCGCCGTTGGCGACAACGCGAATGGAGCGAATGCTCAATCGTTGGCGACGCGTCTCGGCAAAATATTGCGCATCACTTCAACCGGCGGCATCCCGGCGGATAATCCGTTTTTCAACCAGGCCACCGGCGACAATCGTTCTATCTGGGCGCTGGGCGTGCGCAACCCGTTTACGTTCTCGTTTCAACGCGGCACGAGTCGCATGTTCATCAACGACGTTGGTGAAAACACCTGGGAAGAGATCAACGACGGCATCGCAGGTTCGAATTATGGTTGGCCCACGTGCGAAGGTTTTTGCAATCCACCGAATGCAAACTTCCGCGATCCGATCTTTGCTTACATGAACGACGCTTCAACCTGCGCGATCACGGGCGGTGCGTTCTACAACCCACAGGTTCCACAGTTTCCGTCGAATTTTATCGGCAACTATTTCTTTGCTGACTTCTGTGGCGGCTGGATAAGGAAACTCGATCCTGCGAATGGCAACGCGGTCAGCGATTTCGCCACCGGCACTTCGCTGCCCGTGGATCTGTTGGTTTCGCCGGACGGTTTTCTTTACTACCTCGCGCGGGGCAATGGTTCTGTTAACCGGATCGGCTTTGCTGCGGCAGGAGATAACATTGCGCCAACGGTTTCGATCACCAACCCCGCGAATGGCGCGATCGTTGCACGCAAATCGACCATAACGATCGCCGCAACAGCGACCGATAACGTGGGCGTCACGCGCGTCGATTTTCTCGTCAACGGCGCTTTGCAATGCAGCGACACGACCGCACCGTATAACTGTGCGTGGCGAGTGCCCGGCGCGATGAACAAAACTCATCAGCTTCAGGCGCGTGCGTTCGATCAGGCAGGTAATTCAGGCACGGCGACGATTCAAGTCACGGCTCGCTGACAACTGGGGTTTAGCCACAAAAAGGCACAGAAAGCATGAAATGAGAGCAATCTCATTTGGTGCTTTTGTGTGCATCTTTGTCTTTCCTCTGCGGCTCTCTGCGTATCTCTGCGTTCTCTGCGTTAATGGGCCTTTCAACGCAGAGGACCGCAGAGATACGCAGAGGGCCGCAGAGAAACAAAGATTTGTCCCTTTTTGCGGCTACTGAAATGATTTTCGCGAGATCGTCATTACTAATGGAATATCCCAACTCGGCCGGAGGTTCCTAATGACGAACAACAAAAACCCGCGTGCACGTCTGCTTTTTTGTGAGACGCTCCTCGAAGAGTACGAAAGTTTGGAGCAACCACCGCTGGATCAGAAAAAGCTTCAAAAAATAAGAGATAAGATCGTCCAAAAGCGCGCTGAAAACCCCGAAGACATCGCTAAAGAAACCGTCTTTGGCGGCGAGCTGATGAAGGAGATTTACCAGTTAATAAATGACGCTCAAACGGAGAAGGCGAAAACGAGTGACACCGGGCCCGAGGATCCTCCCCCCGCCGTAACCGTGAAGACTGACGGCGAGAACGGACACCAGCGAGGCAGTGGCATAGCCCTTGGATATGAGAGGTTGACATTGCCGAAGGGCAAGAATCTCGCAGCCTGCTCGATGCGCTCTGCGCTCTGTCTGTCCGGCGGTGGCGTCCGCAGCGCGACTTTCAACCTCGGAATTCTTCAGGGTCTTGCGCGTCATGGTCTATTGGAAAAGTTCGACTATCTCTCGACAGTCTCTGGTGGTGGATTTATTGGCGGTTGGCTGTCGGCGTGGGTACGGCGCGCGGGAATGACGAAGGTTGTCGATGATCTAAAAAAGCCCCCCGAAAACCCGTGGACACCGGATCCTCCGCCGGTTGAGCATCTCCGAATCTACAGCAATTACCTCAGCCCCCAACCGGGTTTACTCAGCGCAGACACGTGGACGCTGGTCGCAAGCGTGGCGCGTAATCTGTTGCTGAACTGGCTGGTTTTTGTCCCCGTGCTGCTCGCGCTTCTAATCCTGCCGCGCATGTGGACTTCGATCGTCCTGCGGAGCCATGATGAATATCGAGATTTCGCATTTCAAGCATCCCTGATCGTCGCATTTGTTTCCGGAGTCTGGGCGCTCTCTTACATCGGACGCAATCTGCCGAGCTCAAACAATTACGCTTCCGATGGGCCGGCAAGACGGTACAAAGGCGGCCAGGGAAAATTTATCTTTTTCTGCTTACTTTGGTTAGTGGTCTGCGCCGGTGCGCTCGCCGTTTTTCTTTGGGTGGATGTTCCGGATCGTCACTGGCTGTATTACTCCGCATTCGCAATGGTGGTCAGCGGGCTATCGTGGCTCTCTTGCTTTTGGAAGATCGGCAGGACGACTCCAAAAGAAAAGAAGGGTGCACGCTACATCCTGATGCTGCTGATAGCTACGATTCTGATCGTCGGTGTGATTCCGATGATCATTGGTTTCATCGGCAACTACGTCGCTACAGAGGCCATCCCGAGACTTCACCAGAATGGATTTATGTACTCCGGCGTTATTTACTCTGTCTTTTCGGTTCCATTGATCCTGTTGCTCATGGGACTACAGTCAGTGCTCATCGCTGGTTTCGCGAGTCGCCTCAGCAAGGATGACGATCAAGAGTGGTGGGCACGAGCCGGTGCATGGGTTTTGATCGTCGCGCTTGCCTGGAGTGTCGTTCATTTGCTCGTCGTGTATGGACCACTTCTACTCCTTACTCTCGGCGATACGTATCATGACCTGCAAAAGGGCGGCTTAAGCGGACTTCAATGGTCTGATTGGGGGAAAGTGCTTGCGACGATCGCAGGAATCGTTTCCGGCGCTGTAACGCTTTTCGGTGGCGTCAGCTCGAAGACACCGGCAAATTCCAAAGAAGCGGAAAAGGCAGGGACTGGCGGACTTCTTTTGGCACTTGCAACTCAGTTACTCGCGCCTGTTTTCCTTGGTTTTCTGATTATCGTGCTCTCCTTTGGAACGGACTGGATCATCGGCAGTTGGCCATCTCGTTTTCTGACTGCGATCAGCGGCGCTGATTTGCCGCGATTCCATTACCCCCTGGTGAATTGGCATATAGAGCTGCTCAACAAAACGACGTTTCGTCACTTGTTGGTCCTGGCGATCGTGTTGGCCGTATTGGGCGCCCTCTTAGGTCGTCTGATCAGCACGAATGTTTTCTCGCTCCAGTACCTGTGGCGGAACCGAATCATCCGCGCATACCTCGGTGCTTCTCACTGCGAGCGGCACCCCGATCCTTTCACGGGCTTCGACAGTTACGACAACCTGCAAATGCACGAGCTGTGGCCGCAACCAAATGGGAAGGGAACGTACACCTATCGAGAAGATCGGCCATCTAGTGACAAACTACCACCGCGCGACTCAAAGAAACTCTTTCACATTCTGAACATGGCCCTGAACCTTACCGGTGGGGAAAAGCTGCAATGGCAGGATCGCAAAGCGGAGTCGTTCACGGTCTCTCCACTTCACGCGGGCAGCTATTGGCTCGGGTACCGGCGTTCGAAGTATTACGGCGGCAACGATGGCATCACGTTGGGCGCATCCATCGCGATCTCCGGCGCCTTCGTGAGTCCAAACATGGGTTTCATGATGACGTCGCCCGTGGTGCGATTTCTGATGGCTCTCTTCAACGTCAGGTTTGGGTGGTGGTTAGGTAATCCTGGACCAGCCGGCGAGAAGACGTTTCAACTCGACTCACCGCGACTGTCAGTGATTCCTTTCTTCAATGAAGCCATCGGCAACACCGACGATAAAGCACCGTACGTCTACCTTTCCGATGGTGGACACTTCGAGAACCTCGGTCTGTATGAAATGGTCCTGCGACGCTGCCGGTTCATCGTCGTCTGCGATGCGACTACGGATCCGGATTACGCTTTCGAATCTCTCGCGATGTCGATCAGACAGATTCGCATCGATCTCGGAGTACCGATCGAGATTCCGGAGATGGCGGTTGGCGTGCCGTCGCAAAACCTCAAGAGCAAATACTGTGCGGTCGGCAAGATTAAGTATTCCTGTGTCGACAAGACAGGTGGTGGAGACGACGACGATTACGACGGCATTTTGATTTTCATCAAGCCGTCGCTAATCGGTCAGGAGCCGCGCGACGTGATCAACTACTGGCAAGCTCAGGCGAGTTTTCCGCAGGAAGCGATCACTGACCAGTGGTTTAGCGAGGCCCAGTTTGAGAGTTATCGCGCTCTGGCTTCGTACATTATCGACACGATTTGCAAAAACCCATCGAAAACTCCAATGACGTTGGAAACGTTTGCGGAGAAAGCGCACGACCACACATTGCTCAACTTTGACGCGTTCCGCGAACAAATCGGCCTGATCGCGCTCGAGGATCAGTTCAAGCGACTGATGCAGGAAACTAAGTTCGCCACGTACCAGGATAAGGTGCGCGAGTTTATGAACAGGCTACTAGGCTAATTCGGCGCAGTCGTTTATGAACTGCTTGATCACAAATCAGCAACTGATGATCACGGGTGGCCTTGGTCTACTCTTCATCCTGGTTTCCATGCGGATGGACTGCCAGGTGGTTACGCCAACCAGGCTTCCCGATGACTACAAACGCGCTGGTATGGCGTTGCAGCTATCGGGAACCAGGGAAGACGTTCTGACGACGCTCAGTCCGCAAAACGGTCAGATTCGTACGGAGTTGCAGGCCAGCATCAGCATGGACTTCCTGTTTATTCTCAGCTACACGGGTTTTCTGGTGGCGCTGAGCGTGGTGCTTTCGCAGGTAAACAGGCCGCTGGCCAGGTGGCTTGGACCACTCGCGGCAATTCTCATAGTGGGCGCGGCGGCTTTTGACTTCAACGAAAACTGCCGCATGCTCCAGGTTCTCTCGCTGCCGATCGATCAAATTACAGATGCGGCTGCGAGCGGAATCCGCCTGGCGTCGCTCGTTAAGTGGACGCTCTTGTTCCTAACGATCGGGGTTCAATCGATCATCTTTTTGAAGTTGATGAACGTGTACTCGCTATTTGGAATTGCAATGCTCGCGGCCGCGATCACCGGTCTCATCGGTCTTCGTTTTCACCAATTGATCACACCTGCATCAATCGGGTTTGGCGTCGCCGTCCTCGTGTTGTCGTTCGTATTCCTCTTCAAACCCGACAAATTCCTACAAGCCGTTTGTTAGAAACAACTGAATCTTATAACCTACGCAAGGTTCGTGGAGTTCGTTTGGAGCAGCCACAAAAGTGGACCAGAGCCTCAGACAAGCAGAGCGCCTTTCGAGACAGTGAACAGGAGAGGAGTTTTCGAGAGATGCTGCGTCGAAATGTAGATCCGATGACAAACAATGGTATCGTCAATAGAGTCCTACTTGTGGTTCTGCTCGCGTTCACTGCCGGCGGCATCGCGTGCATGTCTCTATTTCAAAGCTCATTCTACTCAGCGTTCTCGCTCAAGGAGTTGGTCCAAAGAAATCAGAGTAATAGTGGTTTGAATTGCTCTGGAGGTGGAGCGGGCGGGGGCGGTGGCGGCATAGGTTCGGGCGCGGTCGGCTCGCATGGAAACGGCACTTTTCATAAAGGCGAAAGCTTAGCGTGCCAGATATCTGACGCGGGGCAATTTGTTGAAGCACGATTCATTCAGGCATTGAAAGAAAGCGTTGAGAAGGATCTGAATGCAAATCAGGCGAAGATCACCAGCAACACAAATCCTGATTTGTCGCGTTTTGCGATTGAATACACGGTGGGTAGCAGTTTCGGGCGCGTGGAAATCTCCGGCGCCAGGACTGCCGGTTATTACAGTCTCGAAGCACAAGTAGATGAAAAGAAAGGCGGCTGATGCGCGTTTTCCTCCTGGTCGCGTTAGTTCTATCACTCACACCGCTCGCGGCGGCGCAGCAGATAAATCGCGAGCAGATCATTACCGCGCTGGAGAAAGATGGCTGCGTTACGTTAACTGAGCGCAAGGTCAAGATCTGCAAGGATGATTATTCATCGGACGGAAAACTCGTCGAGGCGGTTTCCATTCGGCCGCTTGCGGAAGGAAAGTTTCCGGGGTTGTTGCTGATTCCGGGTCATGAGGGTCGTGCGACAGGTTTTATTACCCTCGGCGTAATCCTGGCTGGAGAAGGGTTCGCGTCACTTTCAGTGGGCCAACCAGGATCCGGCAAGACGCAAGTAGAACTCGACTTTGTTGGTCCAAGGACCGTCAAAGCAATGATTGCGGGTTACGAGAAGTTCAAGCGCGAGCCGTACGTCGATTCCAGGAGAATGGGAATCTTTGGCTATTCGCGTGGCGGGATGGCCGCCGCGCTAATGGCAACGAAACTGAAAGATCTCAAAGCGGTCGTGCTGGGCGCGGGTGTCTACGATTTCAAAAAAGCGTACGACGACGTGAAGCTCGAAGGCATCCGAAAGAACATGATGGCTGAGACTGGCATGACGGAAAAAGCAATCAAAGAGCGCTCGGCGATTCTGCATTTGAAACAACTCACCGCGCCGGTTCTGATCCTGCATACCGAAACGGATGAGAACGTTCCTGTTAATCAAGCCTACCTGCTTCGCGATCGGCTGACGGAACTGCACAAGGACTTCGAAATTCAAATCTTTCCCCAAGGCAAACATGGATGGCTGGGAGGCGACCTGATCTCAGCAACAATCGACTTCTTTAACCGCAGACTAACTGTGCCTTTTGTGCACAAAAACCACAAAGGTTTCACCGGGTAGGACAGTTGAAAAACTGTCAGGCTTGCGCGCGGTGGTGGTCCATCAAGCCTGTTAAGGTGGACGCCATGAGACATCGAATCATTCTGATCATCGTTTTTCTCTGTATCGCGCAAAGTCAAACCTCCGCGAACGAGATTGTTAAGTTCCGCTTCGCCGTTGACCTGAAAGCCACTCAATCGTCAGAGGTCAATCCAATCAATAAGCTGCTCGCAGTGAAAGGAAAAGACGACACGGTTCGGATCATCGATCTTCAAGACGGCCGTGAGCGCGCTGTGCTGGTACTACCGAATAAAGAACGAGTTGCGATGCATTGGTCCCCAGATGGTCTGCGACTGCTAATCGCGGGCCAAAGCTTTGCGGTAATTTGGGATCGTGTTGAAGATAAGCTCACGGCGCCCGATGGACTTCAGCAAAAGGATTTCCTGCGGGCGGAGTATGTGACATGGAGTCCGAGTGGGACCACCATCCTCACCTCGAAAATGGACATGGGTTTTAAGGCTTCATTGCTTGATGACGGAAGAACTGTTGTCCGAGTGTGGGACGCCAGATCGGGACAACTCAAATTTCAACTTAAGATCAAAGGGCCGTACGGAGAAACACAATTCAACTCAGACGGGAAGCGGCTCCTGACGTCGGGTTGGCACGAAGACGCGCGATTGTGGGATGTTGAAACGGGCCGCCTGATCGCCACGTTTGCACCAACGCAATGGTCGATTCGCCAGGGAAGTTCCGGCGAGTTCAGTCCCGACGGAAAATCCGTTCTCGTTCACAGTTACGAGCGCGGGATTCGCATCTATGACTCCGCTACCGGACTCCTAAAAGCGACAGTGCATGCGGACGAAACGTTTGGCGAAGATGGTTTCGCGTTGCTTGGGTTCAATCCTGACGGAAAATTGTTTGCGATCTACCACGAGCATCTGAAAGGTTTTCACACCATCACCTCGATCGAATTGCACGACGGTGAAACGGGCGAGTTGAAAGCCACACTGACCGGAAAAAACATGCTCGCCGCGGCGGGTCAGCGAGTGTGGACCAGTGACGGCCAGACTCTGATTACGGGCGGTGGCGATACGTCTAAGTCGTTTGAGGGAAAGATTTGGGAACTCGGGACGGGCAGGTTGAAAGCCACTTTCCCGATGGTGCTGACGTACAGCCGCATCCCATTCGACTTTGGATACAAGAATCGCGACGAGTTGTCAGTTCACCCTACACTCCCGATCGTGAGTGCTGTCAACGAAAAGTTTGTTCGCTTGTGGAGTGCGGAGACTGGTGAGCTATTGCAAACGCTCGAGAACGCGCGAGGTGGAAAATGGAGCGCCGACGGAACGTTGTTGCTGACGTACTCGAAAGCTCTTGATGTCGCGCAGGTTTGGGACGTCGTCTCGCACCCCGTGGAACGCCAGCGGACAGCGCCACCCTCTTAATCGACCTGAGTGATCGCACTTTCAAAGAATTAGCGCCTCCCATCGAAGCGACGCAGTGGGACGCTGACCTTGCAAAGAAGTTCGCTAACTCATTTGTGCCTTTTGTGCCTTTTGTGGCTCAACCCCCTGGTTGAGGCATGTGGTAGGATTCAGTTGATGAAAAGAACTATTCGTAACAGCGTCCTCTTGTTGTTTGTTTTGTCGTGGGTGGTCTATGCGCAGACACAGAATGGCGGTAAAGCGCTTCCGAAACTGTTATCTGTGCGAGAGCAACAGCGCGTGCGGGAGAGTTGGCTGAAGAAGCGGCTCGACACGATGCTCCTCCCGATGATGCGTCAAAACAAGATCGACATGTGGATCGTGACGAACGAAGAGTTTCATGCCGATCCGGTAACGGCTTACATTGCGCCTCCACTACCTTACGTCGGCCGCCGCGAGTTTTTCGTTTTTGCAGATCGCGGAGGTGACAAACTCGATCGCATCGCGATCGTCCGTTATGGGGAAGAACACCTGGGCTTTTTCTTCGAACTGTTGAATCCGCCAGGTAGAGAGATCGGACCAACACTGCGTCGCATCGTGGAAGAACGAAACCCCAAAACAATCGCTCTCAACATCGGCGGCATGCGAGGCGCCACCGACGGCCTTACACATGAAGCCTACAAGTTTCTCGCCGACGCTGTTGGACCAGACTACGCCTCACGCTTCGTCTCCGCCGCTCCGCTGATCGTCGAATACATGGACACACGCTTGCCCGAAGAACTCGAACACTATCGAACGGCGGTCGAGTTGACCGACATCCTTACGCAGCGTGCGTTCTCAAACGAGGTGATCACACCCGGTAAGACCACGGCCGGCGATGTTCGCTGGTGGTTTTTGCAACAGGTGAACAACCTTGGGCTCGATGTTTGGTTTCAACCTGACTTGCGCATTCAACGACACAATAAGGAACCAGGTAAGACGCAACAATTTCTGAGCGTTACCTCGGAGTCGGAAGTCATCCAGCCCGGCGACGTTATTCACATCGATTGCGGAGTGAATTACATGGGCTTGAGCACCGACTGGCAAAAGATGGGATACGTGTTGCGTCCGGGCGAGAAAGACGTTCCCGAGGGACTGAAGAAAGCGTTGACGAATACAAACCGTCTTCAGGACGCACTGTTCACGCATATCAAGCCGGGCGCGAAGGGCTTCGAAGTCTACGACGCCACGATGGCTGACATGAAGAAGCTCGGGATCGAAGCGATGATCTATTCCCACTCGGTTGGCAATCAGGGACACGCACTCGGCGCCAGTATCGATTTTCGCCGTCCGACCACCGGCAATTCGCTGGAACCACCCTTTCGCGAAGGTTCATACACGTCGATCGAGTTGAACACCTCTACTCCGGTTCCGGAGTGGGACGGTCAGAAAGTCACCATCATGATGGAAGACGATGCGTATCTGACGAAGGACGGGATGAAGTGGTTTCGTCCGCGCCAGACTGCGTTTTACGTGATCCGTTAACCAGCCACAAACTACACAGATCGTCTTCCATTTTCTCCTCAATGGAGCGACAATGATCGCGCATCAAATTCGGTCTGCGCTCCCTCTCAGAGTCTTTCCTTAAGGTACAAAACGGTTCTGTGTGCCCGAATGATAGGCGAGGTCATATCTCAATATCGGATCGTCGGTGAAATCGGACGTGGGGCAATGGGCGTCGTGTACCTCGCCGAACATACCGTGCTCGGTCGACGGGTGGCGATCAAGACCACCAACTCAAACCACGCGCGATTTCTTCGCGAGGCCCGGGCTGCCTCAGCTTTGTCTCATCCGCACATCGCAACCATTCACGACTACGGCCAGATGGATGATGGTCAACCGTACATCGTGATGGAATATGTCGAAGGCAAAACGCTGGCTGATTTGATCTTCGAAGGAAAGCTCACCATCCCCAAGTCTCTACGCATCATTCGCGAGGTAGCCGAAGCACTGAGCGAAGCCCACCGCCACGGAATTATTCATCGCGACATCAAACCTTCAAACATCGCCGTCGACGATCGAGGCATCGTGAAGGTGCTCGACTTCGGTCTCGCAAAACAAATCGGACTCGAACCAGTCGATTCAGGCGGCGACGTAAACTCGATGGATACCCGAACTCGCGAGGGTGTACTTGTCGGAACGCCAATGTACTTCTCACCCGAACAGGCGCTTGGTCACAAGCTTGATGCACGCAGCGATCTTTTCTCGCTCGGTCTGGTGCTCTACGAATGTTTAGCGGGCAAACCGGCGTTCCGTGGCGTGACACCGATGGAAATCTGCGCCAAGGTGATCCGCGATCCTCCGATTCCACCGTCTCAAATCAATGGTGCGATTTCTGCGGACCTGGAACGCGTCACTTTGAAAGCGCTGGAGAAGTCGGTAGACGATCGCTACCAGTCGGCCACTGACTTGGCAGCGGACTTACAGACGCTGGAGTTCACGTTTTCAACTCCGGGATCGACTCGATTATCGATCGACGACACTCAGGTATTACCCAAAGCGCAAACCGCACCCGTCAATCGCAGTCGCAACCTCAAACGCCTGGCGCTTCTGGTGCTCGGGGTGCTTCTTGTCGGCGGCATCTCAGCCTGGTTGTTGTTCGGCGATAAGAAGCAGCACCCGCCGGCGCAAGTCGAGCAAGTGCGATTGGGAATCGGCGGAAACGTAGTCGAGGCCGCAATCTCACCCGACGGAAAATCTGTCGCATACGTGAGCGACGAAGGGGGCCGGCACAGCATTTCGCTCCGGCAAATTACGACTGGAACGGACCTCCAAATAGTTGGCCCAGCCAATACGAAATATAAAGGACTCTCCTTTTTCCCCAATGGCGACTATTTATCTTATTTGAAAACCGAAGGCGACTCTGCGGATCTGTATCAGGTGTCTACGTTCGGCGGCGCCTCTCGAAGGTTGGGGACGCATGTTGACACGCCCGTCAGCTTTTCCCCCGATGGTATGCAATTCACATTCGTGCGGTACTCGAGTGATGCACACGAAACTGCGCTCATAATCGCCGATGCTAACGGCAATAATGAAAGAGCACTCGCCACACTGAAGGAGCCGCAGCTCTTTAGCCTCGGCGGTTTTTACTCGAGTGGTCCTGCATGGTCGCCCGACGGGACGCTGATCGCCGTACCCGCTTTCAGCGTAACTGACAAGACTTTCCGCGAGGTGATGTTAGTCAACGTCGCAGATGGAAGTATGAACACGATCAAACCGGGGCGTTGGGACGTGATCGAGAAAATCGTGTGGTTGGCAGATGGCACGGGGTTCCTGATGAATGCGGCTGAGGCTAACTCAACGGTGTTGCAAATATGGCTCGTAAATCGGCAGGGAGGAGAAGCGCAACGAGTCACGAAAGATCCGAGTAACTATCTGGGCCTGAGCGCTACGAGAGATTCCAGGGTAGTGTTGACGATCAAAAACGAACTCGCCACGTCCGTTTGGATTTATACAACAGCTTCAAACTCGTCAGCGCAGCTTCCTTCAAGTCGGTATCTCGGAGCTTCGGGCATTGCATGGACCCCTGACTCGAAGTTTGTGCTTGCTTCCAACAGCAATGGCAGCTACGAGCTTTGGACCATGGACGCCGACGGAAGTAATCGCAAGCAGGTGACCTTTAATGCGCGAAACAATCTCGAACCCGCCATCTCGCCCGACGGCCGTTACATCGTTTACGCGGCATTCGAGGGACGGCATCCTCACCTCTGGCGCATAAACGCAGATGGGACCAATGCAAAACAGTTGACGAGCGGCGGCGACGAGGACCTGCCTCGCTTCACTCCTGACGGAAAGTGGGTCGTCTATCACAGCATCGATCGCGCCCGATACAGCATTCGCAAAATATCGATCGATGGAGGAGAACCTGTCACGCTTGTAAACGACACGGCAACGCAACCTGACGTTTCGCCTGACGGAAAACTGGTGGCGTGCTTTGCTAAACGAGCGGGGGCGACAACCTGGGAAATTTTCGTCGTACCGATTGATGGCGGCTCACCTGTCGCGACGTTTGCGCCACCCGCAACCGTTCAACCGGAAAAGCCGGGCCTGCGTTGGACGCCTGACGGTGGAGCATTGACGTACGTGTCCACCGTACAGGGCGTCTCCAACGTGTTGCGCCAGTCGTTAACCGGTGGCGAACCAAAGCCGCTGACTGACTTCAAAGAGAATCGCATCTACTTTTTCGACTGGTCACGCAACGAGCGAAAGCTGGTGCTCGTGCGCGGAAGTGATACTAAAGACCTGATCCTCGTCCGCGATTTCTCGCACGCAAGCAACGGTACTCCGTACTAGACGTCTGATTCACTCTGCGGCCTCTGCGTATCTCTGTGGCCCTCTGCGTTGAAAGGCCCATTAACGCAGAGAACGCAGAGATACGCAGAGGGCCGCAGAGGAAAGACTTCCATCCCAACTCGATTTTTTGTGCAAAGCTGATTCACCAGGCCTTGCCCCGAAAGTCGAAGATCATTGTTGGATACGGTCAGTACCGTATCCAGGTAACAACCGATCAGCTAGCGTAACAACCGATCAACTGGCGAAACGGGGTTAGCAGGGGCCTTCGACGCAACCGATAGGTTCCGGACGACAGCACTTAATTACCTGCGCGTTGGTTTCCGACTGCAGGTGGACCGAGCAGTCATACTCGGTGCTGCCATCAGTTGCAGTAAAGACGGTCAAATTGTCGTTTCCATCTTTTTCCACGGTAAAGGTGTAGGGTTCCTCTTCACTGATTCTAAAAGTAAACGTCATCTTTCAACTCCTTCGTCGTTAACTCCTGGGGGACGTGAGTATCCGCTCCAGTTTCGAATTCATTGCTGGGGTGTGCTCAAGACGAACGTGCGGTCTGCGCCTGGGCTGTTCGCTCGCCCTGAGCTGGACGTAACCACGTGAACACTGCCATTGCCATCTGTGTGCCACGCGTTATCCGGGCAATAAGCCACATTATTCGCAATTTCCAAGACTAAACGCACTCTTCTCACTATCAGAATTGATGGTCTACCTATCATTTCTGATATGCTTCGCGTGAAATGAACCCCCGCTTAATCGCTATCTCCGGCTCGTTGAAAGGGACGATCTTTTCCCTCGCCCAGGAGGAGATATCAATTGGTCGCGATCTCTCAAACAGCGTCTCACTCAACGATGCATCGGTCTCGCGCCGTCATTGCCTGATCAAGAAGAATGGCAGTACCGACGGTTTTCACGTCACCGATCTGGAGAGCTACAACGGCACCTTTGTGAACGGCGTGCAGGTTGCAGAGCAAGCCCTGACTCACGGCGATCAAATTGCCCTCGGCGATCTTCGTTTCATCTTCCTTACTCATGATGACGCCGTAACTACTGCGGCCCGCCTCGAGGACGATGATTTGATTACTCGTTCCACAATCCAGCTCGAACGGGAACAAGCGTTCTACCTTCGGCCTGAAGGCGCCGTGCCGGAGATCTCGGTCGACTCGCGCGCGATTCGTGAACGCAACGCGTTATTAAAGATCAGCACCACCATCAACTCGATCAGGAATTGGAAGGAGTTGCAACTGCGTCTGCTGGAGTTGACGCTCGACGTCGTGCCGGCTGAACGCGGTGCAATCCTGATGGCAGACGAGGACGGCGAGCACTTCGTGTCGTGCCATGGCTGGAACCGCGTGAGTGGCGCTGACGAGTCGATCAAGGTGAGTCAAACGATTTCGACGAAAGTTTTGAGAGATGTGGTTGCGATCTTGAGCAACGAGGTGGTCCAAAGCGAGAGCAGCGGGTTGCCGAGTCTGGTAGAAGCGCAAGTCAGTTCATTGTTGTGCGTTCCGCTCGTGGCTTTCGAAAAGCCGTTGGGCGTGATCTACCTTGACACCAGTTCACGAGTTGCAAAGTTTGACGAAGTACATCTCCAGCTCCTCACCGCGATTGCCGGCATCGCCGCCATCGCTTTTGAAAACGCGCGCAGATTCGAACAGTTGGAAAAAGAGAACCGGCGGCTACAGGAAGCAGTGAAGTTGGAGCACCAGATGGTTGGCGAGAGCCAATCCATGCGCGAAGTTTACGCGCTGCTTTCGAAAGTCGCAGCTTCGGCTTCGACCGTCTTGCTCCTCGGTGAAAGTGGCACCGGCAAGGAACTCGCCGCACGTGCGATTCATCTTAACAGCCCGCGCGCCAGCAAAGCCTTCGTTGCGATCAATTGCGCAACCCTCACGGAAAGTCTGCTCGAGAGTGAGTTGTTTGGGCATGAAAAAGGATCTTTTACCGGCGCCGTTTCTCAGAAGCGAGGCAAGTTGGAGTTAGCTGATGGCGGCACAGTGTTCCTCGACGAAGTCGGTGAGCTGTCGCCTGCAATTCAGGCAAAACTCCTGCGGGCGTTGCAGACGCGCGAATTCGAGCGCGTTGGCGGCACGCGTCCGATCAACGTCGACGTGCGCATGATCGCAGCAACCAATCGCGATCTGAAGGCTGCGATCAAAGCCGGACAGTTTCGTGAGGACCTTTACTATCGCCTAAATGTAGTTTCGATCCCGATGCCGCCGCTGCGAGAACGACGTGAGGACATCCCGCTCCTGGCTGCGTTCTTCGTGGCAGAGTACAGCAAGAAATGTAAACGGCGTGTAACTGGCGTCTCGGCGGAAGCTCGCCGGTTGCTTTGCAGCTACGACTGGCCGGGCAATGTGCGGCAATTGGAGAATGCGATCGAACGGGCTGTGGTGTTAGGAGCGACGGAATTGATCACGCCAGAAGATCTTCCGGAGATAGTAGAACGCGAAGCGATCGTGGACGCTCCCGCTGCCGGTTATTTTGAAACAATCAGAGAGGCGAAGCGACAACTGGTCACCAAAACGCTTCGACAAACGGGAGGTAACTTCACCGAGGCTGCAAAATTATTGGGTATGCACCCGAATAACCTGCATCGACTCGTTACAAACCTCAACCTTCGCGAGACCAGCTAGGACGAGCGCTTCACCACGGGGCGGAAGGTGCCGAAAACAAGATCGAACAGTGGTGAGGTGACGCCGAAGCGCAGTTCAGGGGTCCGGTAGTGGTGTAGCAGATGATACTTGCGAAGATACCTCATCACGCGCACACGGCTCTTTCTGTGGTGACATTGAAAATGAACCCACTTGTAACAGAAGTAACCGGACGCCATTCCGATGAATAATAACGACGCTACCTGCCATGACCCGGTCGCAGCCCACGCGATGAGCCAGTAAACGACAGCAACTGGCGCACTCAATAACAGACTTGCGAAATGCCGGCTGTGCGCTTCGGGATTTTCGTGATGCGCGATGTGCGCGTGATACAGAAGCTTCTGCGCTATTCGCGACCGCGCGTCATAGTGAAAGACGAATCGATGAAGGCCGTACTCGATCAAACCCCAGCTCAGAAATCCCAAACTTAGTAATAGAACTGGCATGAACATAGGGTAGCACACGGATTATCAGCTTTCATGGGTGTAATCCGCGGATAAAAAATACCTTACTCGATCCGAACGCGATCGCCACGATTTTTCCGTGGCGAGCGGGCGGAAATGAAGATCTGTGGCTATTTTTCTATCGACTGGACGAACTGCTGTAGCTCCGCGAGGTTGAGATCTGACACGACCCAGTAAGCCATGCCGCCGTTGGACCAGCGAATCAGGTTGTAACCGTGGCTCACAGATGCTTTTGCAGTCGATGCTGTTGCATCAGTTGCCGGCCAAACAAACAGGTTGATGGGATGTTGCCGGCGTTTATATACCAGCGCCGCCACCGGGCGATGCCCGATGTAATCGAGTCTGCCGCCATCCAGACTGAATCCGTCCTGGCTTAGATCTTTGACTGGCGGCGAGAAATCCAGTCTGCCGTCAAACCATGGCTTCACCGTGTGTTGGTCGGAAGAGGGAACGTCCGTCAAATGATCGGCCATGAGCGAGCGCACATGGCTCGAGACTATTTCCTGAGCAATGACGTCGCCTTGCGATTGTCGGCCAGGAATTCCGGCAACGGCCCAGATAACAGCGATGACAGTTATCAGCGACGTGGCGGCCACCAGCCATTGCCAGCGAAATATCGTCGATCTTCGCTGTGGTTCGTCTTCGTGTCGCAACGCCGATCGTAAACGTCCCTGGAAATCTTTCGGCAGCTCGAATCGTACAGCTCTCTGGCCGAGTGCCGATCGCAAACCGCGAACTCCTTTGTACGTTTGAGCGCAGGCCGTGCAGTCCTCGAGATGACTTTCGACTTCCAGGCTTTTCACCAGGTCCAACTCACCGTCGAGATACCCGTGAATCAACTCGCGCGTTTCGTGGCAACTCAATGCTCGTCTCCTTCCCCATGCGACTAACCAGCAGCGCATGCAGTTTGTTACGCCCGCGTTTTAGTCGCGACATAACGGTTCCAATCGGGATGTCGATAACGTTCGCAATCTCTTTGTACGAGAAGCCTTCCATTTCGCGCAGCACCACAACTTCGCGAAACTCCACCGGCAGTTCCTGCAAGGCTTCTCGCACGATTTGTGAGTCAAGACTCTGCAACAACAGCACTTCGGGATCGGAATGGTCCATGCCCAGTTCGTCGAGTTTGTCTTCGATCGGATCGGCCGAGCGGAGTACGCGATTCTGTTGCAGCCACGTGTAGCACGTGTTCCGCACAATCGTCAGCAGCCACGAGCGCGAATCGCCGCCGTGGTAGCCGGTGAAGAACTTGAATGCGCGCAAGTAAGCTTCCTGAACAATGTCTTGTGCGTCGGTGTCGTTGTGGATCAGCCAGCGGGCAAGGTTGTACGCAGCGCCCAAATGCGGCAAAGCAATTTCTTCAAACCGAACGACTTTGCTTTGGTCTGGCAACGAACTCCCTCTCGCCCTCTAGTAAAGACTGCGGCGCGTTCTTTTTTATTCCCTGGAGATGGCCCTTTGCCTCAAAAGTCAGGATTCAGACTTGGAGGAGGTCAGTACCGTAACGCGGTAGCGTCGGGTCGGTTTTCGTTCACACGATATTCTTAGCAAATCAAATGCTCCCGTACGACCCGACGCTACCGCGTTACGGTACTGACTGTATCCAACAATAATTTTCGACTTTTGCGGGGAATACTTAAACAGTGATTGCAGTCTGTACAGGTGAATGCAATTCTGGGAGGGTGAAAGAAATGAACGATTTTATAAACTGGCTGCTCAATTCTCCAACGGACGGCCCGCGCGCAACTATTCTGATCCGATTAATGGCGGGCTCTGTGTTCCTGTGGGAAGGCATATTGAAATTCGTCTATCCGAATCAAGGCGTTGGACGATTTACGAAGCTCGGATTTCCAGCGCCGTATTTCACTGCGACCGCCGACGGTTGGTTCGAGATCATCGGCGGCTTGTTGCTGCTTACAGGGTTTTTGACACGGCTGATCGTGGTGCCGTTTATGATCGAGATGCTTGTGGCGATGGCGTCGACGAAGATCCCTCTATACCTGGGAACATCGCCGTTGCCGCTGCCACCCGTACCACCGCAAATCGGTTTGTGGGCGGTGTTGCACGAGATCCGATCCGAGTTCGCGCAACTCTTCAACTGTGCGTTCCTGCTGGTGGTCGGACCTGGGGCGTGGTCTCTCGATGCGTTGCTCGCGCGACGCCGTACCTGGGTACCGGCACGTCTATCTTCATTGCCACCGGTACATTCCATGCAATAGCATCACGAGCACAATGCTGAAGCAGCTTTTGGATCGCCTACAAACTCGGCCAACCAACACCTGCTTCTGCACGCTCGCGATTCATGCGCCGTATCGTCGCCGCGCACAAACCCTAATCACTGACGCACCGGCTATGCCCTGGATCGTGTTAACGGATGAGCCGAACGATTTCATCGACCTGCCGGTGCGCGCCATGCGACATGTGCCCACTGGTCCAATGGCCGTCGATTTCCGGACACGAATCCCTGGCACCGGCAACGGACGCGGCGCTCCCGCCTATCACGACAAACGATTTGTGTTGCGTGCGGCTCTCGAGGAATTTGATACCGCGATCTTCATCGATGCTGACACGCGCATCAGATCAGTTCCGCGCCTGACCCATTTTCGCCCCGGTATCGCCGTCGATAAGGCGTTGCATGCGAGCATCGCGGACCATTTGAGTCGATGGGGACCAATGCGCAAACCGGCTTTCGAGGAATTAGCCGTGGAGCTGCTGGGCGAGGCAAACGCGATCAACTCCGCGCGCTGGTGTAGTGAGGCTGTGTTTGCCGTAACTAAGGACGGAAATGAATCGATATTCTTCGACGCATGGGAGCGCGGCGCGAATTTTCTGCAGAGCCGCGGCGTCTTCACCGGTGAGGGAGGCGTCATCGGGCTCGCAGCCGTCTGCGCGGGTTGGACCATCGATTACCGGACGCTCAAAAAATTGCTAGCCGCAACGCAACACGAGGCCGGAGGACCAAAAGTCCAGTAGATCTCACTCGACGATCCAGCGCCATTGCTGGTTGGACCACAACCCTGCACGCGGCAAAAGATCTTCCACGGCCTTCACCACCTCGGGCCACTTCTCTTCGTTGTAGTCGTCGCCTGACAACCAGCCACCCGGCTTGATCTTCGGGAGCCACGCTTCGATGTCGGCTTTCACACTTGCATAGTCGTGTCGCGCGTCCAGATGAACCCAATCAAGCGACGCGTCTGAAAACAACTGCGCGGCAGCAGTAGAATCAGCGATGATCAACTGAATCTTATCGGCGTAGCCGCAGTCTAAAACGTTCTTGTGCAACGCGCCGGCGAACGTGCCGCCTCCCTGTTGCACGGCGCCGTCGTGATAGTCTTTTCCGCGCCAACCTTCAGGACCACTACCGCGGCACGTGTCGATACCGATCACTGTGATACGTTTGCCGCTGCGCTCGACAACCTCGGCCAACGAACAGAGGCTTCGGCCGAGATAGGTTCCAACCTCGACGAATCGACTGCCTTCCGGAAACCGGCTCACTGCTTCTTCCTGTGCGGAACGCCAATTGAACCAACCATCGATTTCATACCACTGCCGGCGAATACCGAGACGTTGCAACAGCGACTCGCTGAAAACCGCCCTTAGCGTGTCGTAGTGCCGGCTCAGGTCCCAAAAGCGCATCTGTGCTTTGCCTCAAAAATTCCTATTGAAATCCCCCGCGCTTCATCCGCCTTTGGCGCTGCATCCGTGGCTTTCATTCCCTGCCTTGGGCGCCCATCCGTGGCTTTCATCTCAAATGTGGAAACGGTTCGTCAGGCACGCGTTTGTCCAAGAACCGGCTCAACTGTGCCCAGCCATCTCCGCGTTCCCAACAAACCACGAGCAGATCCTTGTTGATTCGATCAGCAAAATACGCGAGCACTTCGCGGTTATGCCTTTCGTATCTCTGCGCCGACTTCTCATAATCCCAGGCGGCAGGCTCCATGCCATGAACTTCATCCCACCAATGAGGTTTTGCAAAGTCCTCCTTCCGAATTCCCTCCCGCTCGTGATGTCCTTTCAAACTTGCAACGTACGTCGGAGTGTCTTTCCTCAGGGTCAAAATGAATTTGCTGTTCGGAAACGCGTGGTCCAATTCTCGATAAACCGCAAACCACGGCCAGTCTTCGAATGCTTCAAACTTCTCCGCTTCCTGCAACACGGGCTCCAGTTGATTCCGCTTGACGTGAAGCGCGAGATCCATGTCGTACGTACGATGCTTGAACCCAAAACGCCGGAAGCAATACCCGAGCGAGGTCGTTCCGGTTTTAGGTAAACCTATCCCGATAACTTTCCCGGCCTTGACCGGCCGCAACTCGAGCCACGCGCCCCGAAGCCTGTTCTGAATCTTCTTCGCGATCATGCGCCGGTGTTTGTTTTTCCGTTCATCACTTCTGAATAGTAGGTCAACAGTGACGCCACTGTTTTGTCAGGAGCGAAGTCGTGCATACTTTGCTTCGCCGCGGTCGACATTTCATTCAACTTCGGATCAACCCACGCTGCGATTAGCTTGTCGGCCAATGCTTCTGCGTCATTCGGATCGACCAGGAATCCGTTCACTCCATCGGTGATCAATTCGTCGAAACTCGCGCCGTTCGTTCCGATGACGACTTTGCCAATCCCCATCGCTTCCAGACAACTATTCGGCAAGTTGTCGATCAACGAAGGCAAGACAACCAGGTGTGATCGATCGATAACCGGATACAACTGTGCGTGCGGAAGATTGTCCAGCAGGATCAACCGCTCGGCGAATCGCCGGCACTGCGATCGTGCAAATGCTGCCATCGACGATGCGAGTTGAGTTTCCATGTCTCTGCCTACAAGCACGGCGTAAGCGTCGTCGTACCGCTCGAGAAAATGCGGCAGCGCTCGCACCAGCGTGTGAAATCCCTTGTGCAACTGAAAGCGCCCGAAGTAGAGGACGTATTTTTTGTCCTTAAGAAACTGTTCCCACACTGACGTGTCCCACTCACCCGTCTCAACATAAAAAGGACTGCGAATCATGCGCGTATGAGAGACGCCCGCTTTCGTTAAAAGCATCGTCTGCATCGCAAGACTCGGCACATGAACGTTCCGTGTTAACCGGTATTGCAACGCCTCCAGACGCTCTGCAATCGTCACATCGAGATTTCGCTTCAGGCCCGCCGCATGGTTGCGAGCAGGTTCGTATGAAGAAGCGCGCACGACGTGGACGGTGCGCAACAGCGGAATGGAGAACACTCCGCACGAAGAGTAATTCGGATACTGAATCAAATGAAAGGGTTCTTTTCGATGGAGTTGTTTCAGTTTGCGAAAGACCTGCGTGCTGAAGTTCAACCAATGCAACGTGGTAGGCAATGAGTAACGAGTCAAACGGTTGAGCGTCTGCCAACCTCGCTTCAGTCCGAGCCGGTGGACCATCACACCTTCGTGCTCGAATTCACCTTCGTCTTCATACGACAGAGTTACGACATGAACATCGTGACCAAGGCGCGCCAGTGTCTTTGAAACTCGATTGAGGTAATTAGCGAGACCTCCGTCGAAGTCTTTTTCTGTTACGAATTCCGGAGTGGCGAAGGCGATTCTCAGTTTTTCTGGTGGCATGTCGTCGTCCACGGATGTCTGCCATTCGACGAACCAGCCTCGCATTCAGTGGAACCGGTGAGGCGCGAATAGGTGCTCACGAGCATTGAAAGAACCGCGTCGGGCGCAAACAGTTTGAGGTAGCGATCGCGAGCAACCTGTCCCATCTGTCTGCGCAATGCGGGATCAGCGGCCAGAGATTGCATCGCATCGGCAAGTGCTGCGCTGTCGCCCGGCGGGACGAGAATTCCCGCGCCTGGCGTAAGCAGATCGGGTGACCCGCCGACGTTTGTCGTGATGATCGGTAAGCCGTGCGCCATAGCCTCGATCACGCTTTTCGACGTTCCTTCGGCGAACGACGGCAAAACAAAAACGTCGAGCGTGCGCATGAACGCGCTACAACCCAAGACACCGTCGTAAGAACCAACAAACTCCCACGAACCATTGAGCTGTAACTTGCGCGCGTGTGCTTTCACTTCCGGCACTGCGGGGCCAGTGCCCGCCAACCGCACGTGCACGTCGTTGCGATCTTGTCGCAACTGGGCCAATGCGTCGGCCAACACGAAAGGTCCCTTACCAACCTCGATCCGCGCTGCGTAGCCGAAGATCGTTTCGTGCTTGCCATTCTTTGGCAACCTCGCGGAGACGTTCAGCATTTCAGAGTCTTCCGTGATCAGCGGCAACACTGAAACGTTCGACAAGAATGGAAAGCGTTCCGACCATTGCTTTGCGAGTGTTGGAGAAAGCGCCGCTACCTCCGAGCACAAGGGCAACACTTTTTCGAGTCGTCGGTAGTAAGGATCGAGCGCAGGTAAATAATGCGGTGTGCCCATCTCGTGATAGAGAACCGGCATTCCGACTTCCTTGCCCGCACGAATGAATAGAGTTGCGCCCGTGTCGGGTGTGAACACGTGCAGCACATCGTAATCAGAAGCAGAGAAAAAATCGCAACAATGCTTGTAATGGGCCTGGGAGATCAGGTCGAGCAACTGCTGCCAGATTCTGCGCAACCCGTGCTCGGAGCGTGGAATCAACAAAAACAATAATAGGAAACTGGAGAGCAAGCTGCGCACGCCGCGCAGGATCATGAATGCGATCGAACGGTCGATAATATGACCTACCGGAACGTCTGCTTGCCGCAACCGCCGGTAAAAGCGATCGCTCTCTGCGGGTTTGTACAAGAGTACGACTTCAACGTCGTACCCGGCGCGATGCAGGCTGATCGCGTAGGTAACGAGAATCTCGTCGGCGCCACTGACCGGTCCGAAAAAGTGACTCTTGCAAAGAGCAATTTTCATGATTTGATCAATAGCCACGGGAGGCGGCCGCTCGCCACCGCCCGAAAAGGCCGAAAACGAAAAGCATCGAGCAGCCTGGCTCGACCTGATTCAGCATGTCCATTATGGATTAAGGTAGTTGCATCTTTCATCAACAGTTCATACGCGGAATCGCGAAGCTTGCTTTTAACGTGACGGCGCTTCGCGCGCGCGGCAGTTTGAGCGCGCGTGCGAGCGAGAGCCATTTGCTGAACACGCATCGCCTGCTTGCAGATTGCGGCGGAGTCGGAACACATTTGGTTCGAATCGGGATCGGCTTTTCGATGTATCGCCACCGGCTCTTCGACTGCCGCCACCGCGAAACGCTCGCTGATCCGAAGCCACATCTCCCAGTCCTCGCTGAGAGTCAAGCCCGTGTTGAAACCGCCGAGTTCGAGCAAGGCTGATTTGCGCAGAAGCACCGACGGCATCGGGATAAAGTTGTGTTCGAGCAACTCCCAGAAGATGTCGCCCTGCGGACAATCACGCGGATAGATCTCGCCGGTCGGCAGTTGACGACGCGCGTCGCCGATCAGAGCGCGGCCGTAACAAAGCGCGATGCGCTCGTCGGCGGCCATCCTGCACAACTGTTTGTCGATTGAACCCGGCAGACGAAGGTCATCGTCGTCGAGGAAAGCGATGAATTCCGACGAGCTTTCGGCGGCGCCGGCGTTACGAGCGTGCGCGAGGCCCTGGTTCTTAGTCAGTCTAATGTAACGGACATCCGCGAGCTTCGCGCAAAGATCTGGAGTCTCGTCGGTCGAGCAATCGTCGACGATGATCACCTCGAGCTCGGATCCCGCTTGCAACGCACTTTGAACCGCGCGTTTCAGAAATTGCGCACGATTATAGGTGGTGATGACGACGGTTACGCTCGACATGAAGAAGGGTAATATAAGACATCCGCGTTCATCTGCGAAATCTGCGGCTTAACTTTTTGTCATCCCCTCCCAGGGCTGACTCCCTAGACAATCTAAGTAGTCCATGCTATTCTGAGGCCCTAGAACATCTAGGAGGTGCGCGGTGAGTAAATCAAAAGCGGGTTTACTTCAGGGGACGCTGGACATGTTGATTCTGAAAGCCCTTTCGCTGGGCGCTTTGCATGGTTACGGAATCGGTCAGCGAATCGCACAGATCTCAGACGACACGCTCAAGATCGAGGAGGGTTCGCTGTATCCGGGACTCTACCGGCTCGAGCGGCGCGGATGGATCGAATCGGAATGGGACGTCTCAGACAACAATCAGCGTGCGAAGTTCTACAAACTGACCCGCTCGGGTCGGAAGCAATTAATTCTCGAGGAGCAGAATTGGGAGCGGTTAGCGGGCGCAACCATGAAGGCCCTACGTGCGAGCTAAGGAGGATGCAAGACTATGTCGCGGATTAAAGCCACCGTCCAATTTTTTCATGCCTGGCGACATCCCGATCAGATCGCGCTCGAAGTTGAGGAGGAACTGCAGTTCCATATCGCAAAGCGCACCCTTGCCAACATTGAGCACGGAATGACGCCAACTGAAGCGCAACTTGCCGCCCGGCAAAGTTTTGGACACTTTCACCAAATCAAAACCGAGTGCTGTGAAATCAGACGCGACCTTCCCTTCGATGCCCGTCCTATAAGAATGGGAATTTACATCGCCATCGCACTCGTCGCAGGCGGAACAGCATTATGGGCGGTCAACATACCACACCATAACGTCGCAGCTATTTTGTGGCAGCTTGTTGCAATCGCGGTTCTGGCGCGCGTGTTCTTCGCTGGTCGACGAAACAAAGACCCCCACCGTTACTAACCAGTACTTATAGCCACCAAGGAGTAATGATCATGCGGCTTCGCATTGTTCAAAAGATATCACTGTGCCTGTTTGCGCTCTTTCTGTTGAGTGCCAGTTCGGGCAATGTGCTGAGTGTGCAAATAGTTGATGAGCGGCCCGTGAGTCCGCGCCTGGCGGCACTTCAGGATCGGCTCAAATCTGGTGACACGCGGGCGCTCGACAGTTTTTGGAAAGAGATCACGGAAAGCGGCACGCCGATCATTGAGCCCGCAACGGGGAGCGACGTGCTCATAACGATGGTTTGGCGAGCGAGAGAAGAGACGAGAAACGTTTTCGTCTTTCGCGTCGGGGATGTCAATAAACCGATGACGCGGCTGCTCGACACTGATTTGTGGTACAAGACATTCCGGCTTCCGAAAGGCGCACGCTTCATCTATCAATTCGCTGCGAACCTACCCGACCCGAAAGAGTGGGGCGGCGTGGCCCGCTTCGCGGGGGTCGTACAGAATGATCCGTTCAATCCGTTCCAGTTCAGCGAGCACTATAACGAGTTCAACCCGTATGAAGGGAATTCCTTTTCGGCAGTCGAACTGCCCGGCGCCGAGTTGCAAAGTTGGATCGCCGTCCGTCCGAACGTTCCAACTGGACGAGTGCAGCGCGACACATTCCGGAGCAAACTCCTCGGCAACGAACGACCAATTTGGATCTACACTCCGCACGGCTATGCTGCCGGCAAGAAGCCGTACGGTTTGCTGGTACTTACCGACGGTGGTGGGTATGTGAACACGGCGCGGGTAGCAACTACCCTCGATAACTTGATTGCCGCAGGCCTCATCCCTCCGTTGGTCGCCGTGATGGTGGAAAACCCAAATCGCTGGCGCGAATTGTCCTGCAATTCAACGTACGCGGACTTTTTGGCTCAGGAGATTGTTCCCTGGGCGCGAGTCAACTATCACGCGACCGACCGTCCCGAGCAGACGATCATAGGCGGCACGAGCCTGGGCGGATTGCAGGCGGTTTGCGTAGGGCTCAAACACTCGGAGGTCTTCGGGAACGTGCTTTCCCAGTCTGGTGATTTCAAGTGGAAGCCCGATGGTGAAAAAGAGTGGGAATGGTTGAAGCGTCAGTTCGCCGCCAGCCCGCGACTGCCTTTGCGTTTCTCGTTCGAAGCCGGACTGTTGGAAGGGACTTGGTGGTGGCGTGATCTGATGGCAAAACAACCCAACGCGCCGCCTGCTAATTTGATAGATCCAACATTCCTCGCGGCCAACCGTAATCTGAGAGACACGCTGCAAAGCAAGGGATACTCGGTCCACTACACTGAGTTTAATGGGAACCACGGTATGTTGAATTGGCGTGGGACGCTGGCGAGTCACCTCATAGCGCTGGTCGGTATCAAACCCGCGCCTAAGATTTCAGAGCAGCACAGAACGCCGACACAGCCAACCTCGATTCCGAAGAAACCAATCGCGAGATCTGAAGTCAAAGTGGCTCCCTCTGTGATGCGACAATATGTTGGCAGATATGAATTTGATTCGAAGTTCGCGCATGATTTCGTCCTGTATGTAAGCGTCAGGAATGGTTCTTTGTGGGTTAGGCCTTCAATCCTGAAGCAGCGGCAACTCATCGCGGAGTCCGAGTCAAGGTTCTATGATAGTGAGCTTCCAGACCTCCACCTCACGTTCATCAAAGACGAAAAAGGCAATGTCACTGGTGTCACTCTGAATACTGGACAGGGAGACATGCTGGTTAAAAAGATGCCGCCGCCAGTGCCGAGTCTCACCGGCAATACGACTTTTACTTTGGCAGGACACACCGACGCGGAGGCCGTCGCCATTTACGGATCGTTCAACAATTGGATCCAGACGAAGAACTACTGCGGGAGAGAGGGCGACGGGTGGGTCTGTCGCATTGATTTAGCGCCAGGCAAATA
>DATNCH010000230.1:0-29466 GCA_035571655.1 Pyrinomonadaceae bacterium | reverse complement strand
TGGCGACTAAAGAATTCCGGATTCAACGATTTTGTTCTCGTCGAGCTCGAGAGTGCGCCGGGTGGAACGTCGCGCTCGGGCTCAAACCGTTCGATCTCCTTTCCCTGGGGCGCGCACTACATTCCCGCGCCGATGAAAGAGAACGCGGCGCTCGTCGCGCTTCTTTCCGAGATGCGCGTCGTCGAAGGAAAAGACAAAAACGGCGAGCCCGTGATTGCCGAGCAGTTCCTTTGTCGCGATCCGGAAGAACGCGTCTTTTACAAAGGTCGCTGGTACGAAGGGCTTTACCTTTACGCCGGTGCGAGTGACGACGACAAACAGCAGTTTCAGAAGTTCAACGCCGAGGTTGACCAATGGATTGCATGGCGCGATGGTCAAGGCCGTCGCGCGTTTACGCTTCCTGTGTCTGCTTGTTCGGACGATGCTGATGTCACGGCTCTCGATCGCATATCCATTGGTGAATGGATGAACCAGCGTGGTCTCGTGAGTCCTCGGTTGCGCTGGTGGGTTGATTATGCGTGTCGCGACGATTACGGAATGACGCTCGATCAGACGAGTGCGTGGGCTGGTCTGTTTTATTTCTGTTCGCGAGTGGAGAAGCCGGGAGTTGAATCGCAGTCGCTGATCACGTGGCCCGAGGGCAATGGACGCCTGGTCCAACACCTGTTCGAGAAAGCGAAAACAAACATTCAACTCGATCGTGCCGCGGTGGAATTAATACCGGTGGATGATCGCGTTGACGTGGTCACGCTCGATCGAGAAGGGCGCAACCCGCGTGGTTTTCGCGCGCAGCGAGTGATCTTCGCGGCGCCACAGTTTATCGCGCGCCACGTCGTGCGACCGTATCGAGACAATCCGCCGCCGCATATTTCGGAGTTTCACTTTGGGGCGTGGATGGTCGCGAATTTAACGCTTCGAGACCGTCCGAAGGCGGCTTCAGCTCGTGACTTTCCGTTGGCGTGGGACAATGTGTTTTACGAAAGCCCGTCGCTCGGGTATGTAGTCGCGACGCATCAACGCGGGTTGGATCGTGGTCCAACTGTGTTCACTTACTACTATCCGCTTTGTGACGAGAATGCGCGCGCGGCTCGCACGCGGCTCCTGGAGACTGATTGGCATGGCTGGGCTGAAGTTGCGTTGAGTGACCTCTCACGCGCGCATCCGGACATTCGCGGGTTGGTTGAAAGATTGGACGTGATGCGTTGGGGACACGCGATGATTCGTCCGAGAACGGGATTCATGTGGGGAGAGGCGCGACGCGAAGCCGCGAAGCCGTTTCGCTCGATCCACTTTGCGCACTCGGAGCTGAGTGGTGTGGCGCTGTTTGAGGAGGCGTTTGACTGGGGTGTGCGTGTAGCGGACGCGGTAGTCCTCGCGCAAAGACGCAAAGGCGCAAAGGAAGAGCATTGACCTAGCTTTGCGCTTTTGCGTCTTTGCGAGGGATGCCTGCATGTCTGATCACTTGTAAAGCCTCCTCGAGTTCGACGCCGGCGAGTTCGAGTCGTGGTGGACGGACGCGTGCGTTGCCCATTCCAACTTCCTGTTGGACCAGCTTTATCAACTGCACGAACTTCGGCACGGTGTCCATCCGCAATAGCGGCAGGAACCAGTTGTAGAGCGCGATAGCCTGCTCACGCTGCCCATTCATTGCATAATTAAAGAGGTCGACTGACTCTCGTGGTAATGCATTGACTAAACCCGCGATCCACCCGACTGCACCAACCGCGATCCCTTCGACGATCGCATCGTCAACGCCAACGAACACTGCCAACCTGTCGCCAACCAGTTCTCGGATCCACGTGATGCGACGCACATCCGTGCTCGACTCTTTCACCGCCTCGAAATTCTCGTGCTCGGAAGTAAGCTCCCTGATCTGCTCCGGCACGAAGTCAGTGCCGTAAGCAACAGGATTGTTGTAGAGCATGCACGAGAGCTGCGTCGCTCGAAAGACAGCTTCGATGTGCGCTTTCATCTCGCGCCAATCGCTGCGGTACACGTACGGCGGCAAAACCATCAAGCCGCTGCATCCTGCGCCGGCTGCACGCTGCGCGAGTTGCACCGCTTCCGCCGTGCTCAACGACGCGATCGCCGCAACGACCGGCGCGCGCTCTGCCACCGCATCGATCAATGTCTTCCAAATCTTCAGTTTCTCGTCGAAACTCAGCGTCGCACTCTCGCCGAGTGAGCCTGGCGTCACGATGCCCGTACACCCATGATCTATTAACCACCTGGCGTGCCGCGCCACAAAATCGTAATCGACGTTGAGTTCTTCATCGAAAGCTGTCGTCGTTGCAGGCATCACGCCTGCCCATTTCATTTTCATCTCAGACTCTCCAGGCGCACGGGAAGCACTGGCGGCCGCACAGATTCTGCCCGCCACCCAAACAAGAACTCAACCGCGCCGCCGCAAACTCTACCCTGACACGGCCCCATCCCACAGCGCGTCTGTAGCTTTGCCGCACGCCACGAACTGTGATCTCGCAGGCGCTCGAACGTCACGTCCTCACACCGGCAGACAATCGTGTCGGGTTGCACCAAATACCTTAATTCATCACGCAGCGCAAACGTGCGATTCAACAGGTCCGCGAACCTCATCTGCTTCGCGCGCGCCGGAAAAAGTTTACGCGCTTCATCGAGCCTTCCTGCGGCCGCAAGGCCTGCGATCTCGCCTTCGACGAGCGACAGCTCGAGGCCACCGATGCCCGTCGTTTCTCCTGCACTGTAAACCTTCGCCACAGTCGTCTGTTGAAATTCATCAACACGCACAGTGCCGCGATCGACTGCACAACCTAACAACTCCGCGAGTTCCATATTCGGCACAAGATGAAATCCGCAAGCGAGATAATCGCACGCAACCTGCCAACGTTTCCCGCGCCGGAACAACGTAACACTCTCGAGTTTGTCCTGGCCGTGCGCCGCCAGCGCCCAACACGCGCTCAAATACTTCACGCCGCTAAGTTGCCGTTTTAACCTCAACGCCTGCGCCGCTTTACCAAGCAATCCCACACCGAACAGCGCGAGTCGCGGTGACGACGCCTGCTCCGCTATCAACAGCACTTCCGCACCACGCCCGCGCAAGTACGCAGCGACAGCCAACAACAATGGACCAGTGCCCGCCACTACGACGCGCTTTCCAGCGATCGGCAATCCAGTCTTGACGAGTGCCTGAAGACCACCGGCGCCCATCACGTTCGGCAGCGTCCAACCCGGAAACGGCAGGAACCGTTCGCGTGCGCCCGTCGCAAGAATCAGACTGTCGTATCTCAGCTCGCGCACGTCCTGACGCGTTTCGGCGAGGAGGATTCCGGGTCGCGGTTGTTGAAATACCCGAGCGCCCGCGACGAATTGAATCTCGACGCTGCGAATTTTCTCGAACCACGCTCGTGCCTCAGGAGACGCAGGCTTTGCCTGTTCTCCACGCCAGATCTGACCACCCGCGGCAGGATTATCGTCGACGACAGTTATCCGCAGTCCATTCTTTGCCCCGTGATACGCGGCAGCCAGCCCCGCCGGTCCAGCTCCAACGATGAGCAAATCGGACTCACTCATCAGTTCGCACGTCCATGCCGTTTTCACAGAGCGTCTGACAACTCCGGCAGTGCGGTTCGCCATTGATAACTACGCGACACTCGAAACAGATCCCCATGCCGCACAATGGACCACGCACTTCACCCGTCGCCGATCGTCGAAATGCATGTTTACCGCTTTTCAAGATGGCAGCCCCTACCATGCTGCCCGCGGGCATCGTGACTGAAACACCATTAACTACCAGCGTCACAGTTTCAGGCATGCGCAAGCTCCTGCGTCATTCGCGACGGCAAATACGGCGCAATGGGAATCGCGGCCTGGCGATTCATGATCTGCGCTACGAGAAGTTTAGCCGTCCCGGTTGACGTCGTGATGCCGAGGCCTTCGTGTCCCGTCGCCAGATAGAGTCGCCTGTGCTCGGCATGTGGTCCGATCAACGGAAGCTTGTCCGGAGTCGCAGCCCGAAACCCGGTCCACGTCCGCAACGACGAGAGCTTGCCCAACGCAGGCAGATACTCAATCGCGCGATCGAGCATGCGCGTTACGATCTTCGTATCTACGTTCGTGTCGTCGACGCCAAACTGTCTCGACGAACCAATCAACAACTGCCCGGTCTTGCGCGGTTGAATGTTGAATGCAACGGACTCCGCCGTGAGCGAATGCGCGCTCTTCAAGTAGCCGAGCTCGACCAGTTGATGTCGCAAAAAGTTCGGATAGCGATCCGTGATGACGAGATGTCCTTTGCGCTTCTTAACGTCGACTCCCGGCGTCAACAGCGGCGACCAGCTACCTGCCGAGTTCACGATCACTCCCGCGGAAATCGACGTCCCATCCCGCAGGCGAACCCCGTCAGCCGTGATCGTCTCAACAGCTTGCCCCACGAAAAGCCCTGCGCCTCTTGCGACCGCCTGGTCCACAAAAAACTGCGCAGCGCAAGGCGGATAGATCACGCTATCGCCCGGAACGCGAAGACCGCCCAGCAACCCCGGCCGCAAATTGGGCTCAGCTTCTGCGAGAGACTGCGCGTCAAGCACTTCAACCCGGACGCCACGATCCGAGTAGAACTTCTCCTTCCGCTTCACCTCCGCCATCTCTTCGTCGTCGACAGCGATCCAGATCGTACCGCAAGCCTCGTGTTCGACTTCGCGAGGCAACTCATCGCTGATCTGATCCCAAAGCTGTTGCGAGTAACGCGTCAGTGCAAACTGAGCTTCGGAGTCATCCATCACGACGAGGTGGCCCATGCCCGCCGCGGTCGCACCTCCGCCGATGATGCCCGCTTCAACAATTGCGACGCTCAATCCTTCTCGCGCACACTCCGCCGCACACGCAGCGCCGACGATTCCGGCGCCGATGATGACTGCATCGTATGTGTTCGAAGCCATCAGCGAATGCCCACGGCAAAGGGATCGCGTTCGTCGATGATCAGATCAGCTTCCGCGGTGATAAACGCAGACCCTTTGATTCTCGGATGGACCACGTTGTCTCGCACCGACACAGCTCCTTCAAAAACACTGCCGACAATGCTCTCCTGTCTCCAGATCTGTCCTTCGCTCAGCTTTCCATCGGCAACAAGACACGCCAGCTTCGCGCTCGTGCCTGTCCCGCACGGTGAACGGTCGTATGAGTTGCCGGGACACAGGACAAAATTCTTGCTGTCGACGCCGGGAATCTGAGATGGGCCAAAAAGCTCGACGTGATCGATCTCCCGACCTTCGCGTCCCGTGATTCCGCCGCGCGCCAAAGCCTCACGCGTGCGGCGCGTGAAGTCCATCAATCTTCCGAGATTCTCGATCGCAAGTTCCTGGCCGTGATCGTTCACGAGGAAAAACCAGTTGCCGCCCCACGCAACGTCGCCGGTCACGGGACCGTAGCCGGGCACCTCCACCGTAATCTTCGTTGCCAGCCGATAGCTTGGAACGTTTGCAACTTCGACCTGGCCCTCCGCGTCGAGATGTGCGACGACGACTCCGACAGGTGTCTCGATGCGATGAGCGCCTGGCCCGATCCGATTCAGGTGTGCGAGCGTAGCGACCACGCCGATGGTCCCATGCCCGCACATTCCGAGATAACAAACGTGATTGAAAAAGATCACGCCGGTTACGCAGGAATCGTCGACGGGAGCGCACAAGAGAGCGCCGACTACGGCGTCCCAGCCACGCGGCTCGTTGATAAGCGCGCGGCGAAAATCGTCGTGTTCAGTTCTAAACCGCTCGATACGATTTGAAAGCGCGTCGTGGCCGAGATCGGGGCCGCCGCTGATAACCACACGGGTCGGTTCGCCGCCCGTGTGGGAATCGATTACCTTGATGCGTCTTGAAGGCATAGAAACGGAATCAAAGCTATCATAAAGCTTCGGGAACACGTATTATGGTCTAGCCCAGTATAAGATCTCACAAAATCATTGGTCATTTATCATTTGACATTTACCAGTCTTTCCTCTGCGGCCCTCTGCGTATCTCTGCGTTCTCTGCGTTAATGGGCCTTTCAACGCAGAGAGCCGCAGAGATACGCAGAGGCCACAGAGAAAACAAATCAGATTTGCCACTTTTTGTGCAAAGCTAATGACAAATGAAAAATGTCAAATGATAAATGACCAATGATTTTGCTCCCGCTAGACGAAAGGCATTTAGGTCCAATGCGAAAGTTGCTCCTCCTCCTCCTTCTTCTATTCGGCTGCGCTGCTGCTCCCGCGAGCGCCCAGGTAACTCCCCAACAGGAACGTGAAGCGGAATGGAAAGCTTACTCGCTGCCGCAAACAAACTTCGTCCGCCAGATGGACGCGGACAAGCACTTCATCTTCCGTGTTCCAGCCAACTGGCAACGACAACAAGGTTCTGATCTCACGTTCACCGGCCCGCACAATTCGCGACTCGCGGTCATCGTCGAGAAGATACCTGATGGTATTCCCTTGCAGGATTATTTCGGATCGATCCTGCGGCAGGTTAGAGACACGCCCTCCGCCGACACGCCGATCACGCGCAAGACTCAAATTCAGGGCGTGGAAGCTCGTGAAATCGTCATCGAGACGCCAAACACTGACGGCGAGATCTATCGCAGCACATCCTGGATTACGGTTAAGGGACCGGCAGCAATCACCTTCATGCTTCAGGCGCCTGTTCCTCACGCTGCCGAACTCGAACCGTTTTTCAAGGCCGTGGTCCAGTCGGTGATCTTTGTCCCACCCGGATATCCGGCATTTGAAGCGTTGCGTACAGCGATCAAGCCGGCCACGTCTGTTCCGATTCAGGAGATCGAAAGCATCGTCGCATCGCTGAATGAGGTCAACGCAAACCGCGAAGCTACGACGGCGCGAATGTCTTCGCTGTTTTCATCACACACCGATGTGATGGTTGACCTGTTGCTCGATCGTCGACCGTTTGTACGTACCGCGGCCGTTGAAGCACTCGCGCAGTCCAACAACGCCACGCTGATGCCGTTTGTCTGGTATGTGTTAGACGATGACGAACCCCTCGTCGCGGAAGCTGCCGCGCGCGCTGTTGCAAACACGCCCGATGTGGTTGCGAGAACTCTCGACGCGTCAATGTCAGGATTCAACACTGACACAATCGCGCGTGTCTGGTCGTTCATGCCGAAAGACAAACGGATCGAGTTGCTACAGAAGATTTTTAGCGACGCGGCAGTGATTAAGATTTCCCCTCCGCCGGCAGCAAAGCCACCAACGGGAAAAGCACCGTCTGACGTGAAAGTCACCGTTGGCAAGCCTGTTCTCCCAAAACGCGCAGTGCGTATTTCTGGCGGTAGTGTGGGAACTGCGGTTGATCCAAACGTTCAGATGGGCGCCTTGACGCTCCTTCACACCATCACGCCCGAAGAGTTCAAGTTGCCGCTTGCTCGGATTATGGCGTCGGAGTTCAATCCCATGATCGCCGTTGGACTGCAAGTTGCGAACGCGCGTGGAGAATCGCTTCCGGTCGATTCCTTGTTCAAGCTTGTCTCATCTTCCGACAGCCACGTGAGCAAATTTGCGGCTCAGTGTTTGGGTTTGTCTGCAACTGTTACCGACATTGCCCGTATCGAGGCGCTGCTCTCGAAAGACTCCGCGAGCGCCAAAAAGGAATTGGACGACGAACTAAAGCTGTCCGTGAAGAAAATTCGTTTCCGACAAGAGCTCGGTAGCGCGAAGTCGGCGACCGAATCCCGCGAGATCATTCGTAAGGCTTTGTCTGAGTCTTCACTCGCCGATTTCGCCTGGCGTTACGATTGTGAACCAACAGTCGCCGGCTGTTCTCCAAATCAAGCCCCGTTGCAGACCGACTTCACGGTTAAGCCTTTCGCCGAAAACCTGTTTCCGAAAAAAGTTCGGCACTACACGGCTATCCCAAACCCCGGACAAACCGTGCAGAAGTTTTACGAAACGCTCAACGGCATGCAGTTGGAATCGGCACGCGCGCAGTCGAATCTAATCCTCACGATGGGTTACATCCGGCAAAGTCTCGCGTTGGAGCTGGGTGCGCCAGCCGACGCAACTACGCTGATTGAATACACGGGAATCGATCCGAACTCGCCGATCGCACTCGGCGCCTGGACCGCCGAAGGAGCTCTCGATAGCACGGCTACAGCGGAGCGACGAGCAATCGTGTTGCGCGTTAAGGATCGCGCGAGGTTTGAACGAACAGTAGAACGTGTGCAGCAGTCTGCCGGTGCGTTCACGAACTTAACTGATTACGTTGCCGCCATCACGCGTGCAATGGCGGCTTTGCCTGCCGCGCTTCCGCTCACCGCACAGTCAGTGCTGTCCGAAGGTACGAAGAAACCAGCGAAGAGCATTGTGCTTCGTTATGCGATAGTTGGAGAAAAACTCTGGAACGGATTGCGTGTCAAAACAATCGACCATTACTGGGTCAACTCCGACTGGGAAGCCCAAAGCGCCTCGACTCACATACTTTTCATCGGCGATACCGTGATTCTCGCGCCAGACCTCGCCACGATTCGCGATCTGCTCAGCAACGCAACTAGTCAAACAGAGCGACATTCCCTCGCCGAAAATCCTGAGTTTCGCAACGCGCTCGAGAGACGCGGCGACGTTGTTTACTTCAGCGATCTCAAGGCCATAATGGCGCTGGAAACGAAAACCGCTCAGTACAAACTGGATGAAAGCGGAGCGTTGAACTTCAACAGCGCTTCATGGGAGAACTCTCACCACCTTGCTATCGACGAAGGTGACTGGTCGAAACCGCTGCTGCCCTTTCATCCAAAGGAGTTGTCGGCGCCACGCGATCTACTACCGGCGAAGACGATTGCTTACTGGTTGATGAAAATCGATCTGCCGACGTTCTGGTCCACCAAATTCCGGTCTGATTTACTTGGCGACGATCTGCAAAACGCGTCGAAGCTGTTGGCCGTCGACTTCAAGCAAGACGTGCTGACCGAACTCGGACCGGAGTGTGGCGCGATCTTGCTGGACCTTTCAACGCTCGAACGGTTCGATAAAGACGACCCCACCTGGGCCATCTTCTGCAAGTTGAAGAGCAACAAGTTAGTCGACCTGTTGCATGCGGGTAAGCTGCTGACCGGTGCTGGTCCAACGAAGGATTTTGCGGAATTCAAAGCTGGCGGCAGTTCCTATTTTGTTGGCGCGCGAAACGGGTTTCTCGTTGTTTCCAATCACGACACGGGGCTCGCGGCCTTCGACGGCAAAACCAGTCTCGCGACCACGCGCGATTATTCGAGAGCGGTTGAGAAAGTACCGGCCGGCATCGTCGCGTTCGGCGGATACAATCTCGAAGCAGCGATCGCCGCCGCAATCAATCCCTCTGCTCGGGGGGAGGAGGCGATGGTGGCAAACATGATCTTCTCCATCGCGAGCGCCTTTCACAGTCAAAACTTCTTTGCCACTGCCACCGCGGGAACAATCGACGCTCGATCGTCAGTCGCCATGGACCGCGAGGGACGATACGCGGTCGCCGATTTGTCGGACTTGCCGCGACCGACCATCACTTTCGCCACGCTGGAGCCGACCGGTGTCCCAATCAGTAACGCAAACCGGTTGAGCAGTCTTGTCGTGAAACTTCGCTCCAAAGCGGCCGGCCCGATCGACAACATCAAGGACGACATAAAAACCGCCGATCAAACAGTCGAACAAAAGTCGGCAAAAGAGTTGCTGTTGACGATCGCGGCGCGGCGAGGCACGAGTGATAAACCAATCGAGTTGCCGGTTAAAGACCCGCAGTTCGCGGAGTATCTCAAGGCGACACCGGAATTTGCGGTCGACGACCAACAGGTTAAAGACCAGGCGCGCCAGATCGCAGGAGACGATAAGGACGCGTGGAGCGTCGCCGGTAAACTTGCAGACTGGACGCACAAGAATCTCGAATGGAAACACGTTGTGAGCGCGACCGCGGCGCAAACTCTAGCGACGCGCGAAGCAGACTGCTCCGAGTTTAGTGCGCTGTTTGTCGCGATGGCGCGATCGTTGGGTCTGCCGTCGCGCATGGTGACAGGACTCGCCTATAGCGGCAATTCGTTTGGCGGACACGCGTGGGTTGAAGTGTGGGCCGGCAAATGGATCGAGCTCGATCCGACGTGGGGAACACATTTTGTCGATGCCACTCACATTCGCAACGAGCTAAACACGCTCGTGATGTCGGCGGCGTTGAATTTGATCGACCTGGAGGTTGTCGAAACCCGGCGAGCGATCGCGGATTTTCAAAAGAGTCCCACCGCGTTGATGCAACACCTCAGTAAAGCGATTCCGACAGGGGCGCGGTCGGACATCGAAGCCGCGCTCGATCTGGAAACACTCACTGACGAGTTCATGGGCGCAGGCTCGTGGTTGAAGATGAACGAGAGTGAGCGGCAGCAGATGTGGTCGGCGTACCGCAGGCTCTTGGGGGAAATCGTTCAGAGCTTCGGCAATCCAAAGTCACCATTTCCTGCAATGCGGGTGCTGCGTTTGGAAGAAAAAGGAAACGTCGCCGAAGCCATTTGCTTAACGGGGAGTGCCCAGTTTCTGAAGCTGCGGCTGGTGCGTCGCAACGATCTGTGGTCGCTTGTTGAAATACTGGAGACGGACTCCAATCTCCAGACCGCGTCAGAAGCACTCCGGCCCACGATCAAGCACATCGAAAACTCGCGCGCCGGAGCAAAGACGCCAGAGAGCTTGAGTGACTTCGCGCGTGCGATGGTATTGCTTCAGACGGATGCGGTGAAAGCCCACGCAGCCGCGGACGCGGCACTCAAGGTCAAACCGGGCGATCAAAACCTGCGATGGGTTAAAGCCATCAGCTTGCTTTCAATGGAAAACCGCACTGAGGACGCGACAAAGCTGCTGAGAGAACTCAGCAACGAGGCGTTCGCTCCCGCAGTTTACAGGCTCGCGCTTGAGTTGAGAGCGTCGGAAGAGGAGAAAGACAAAAAAGAAGCGATCGGTTTGTACCAACAATACATTTCGCTCGAGCCTCACGATCCTCGCGCATACGCCTCACTTGCCGGAGCTTACGAAGGAGTGAACGATGCGGTTAAAGCCGAAGATGCTTATCGGAAAGCGATCGAACACGATCCCGACAACACTGATCGCTATCTCGACCTCATACTTTTTCTGATCGTGAATGACCGGATTGACGGCGCACGGGCGGTGCTGCTTGAGGCCGAGAAACACAACGAATCCGATCAAGATCTGTTCGGGATGGCTTTTGAAGACCTTCAGGTCATGGAAGTAACCGAAAACGCCGGAAAGTTTGCTGCCAGCGAACCTGCGAGGATGAAAACGAGTTATCTGGCCAATCTGACGCTGGGCCAGATTTACTCTGTTGACGGACGGAACGCCGACGCGCTGCGACTGCTCCAAACAGCGGCACAGCTCGACAAAGAAGCGATTGACCCACACATCTCGATGGCCGTGCTCTACCGGAAACAGTCGCGCTGGACTGCGGCGCTCAAAGCCGCGCAAAAGGTAATCGAGCTTGACGAGGAAGACAGTGAAGGTTACTACCAACTGGCGTGCGCATTGACGCGCCTGGGACGGACGAAAGAGGCGCTCGCCGCCATCACGAAATCCGTCGAACTCGATGCGAACCAGGTTGAGTTCATGGTCGAGGAAGCGGATCTAAAGGCGCTATCGTCACTGCGGGCGTTCAAGAAGCTCATTCCTCCGAAGTCGAAACAGTAACAATTGTCGGAATTTTTTTGCGTCACTCTCACTCGATGCCGCGATAATTCACCAAAACGAGCAGGAACGATGCTTGCACTTGTTCTCTTTGCAGCCTTCGCTGCCAAAGGAGAACATCGTGAAGCACAAATCAATTTCGCTATTGCTCGTCGTACTGTTTCTTTCGAGCTACTCACCGCTGGCCCATGCTCAGCAGGCGTCGTCGAACGACTGGGCGGTCGTAAAACAACTCCGAACCAACGAAAAGCTGGTTGTTAAAAAGAAGGATGGCAAAGATGTCAGCGGCGAGATGATCGAAGCGTCAGATACTGCTCTGACGATCGACCGCGACGGCAAGCCTTTGAGCATACCGCGCGCGGACGTCCGCCAGGTTTACGTGATCACAGGGAAAGCGGCGAAAGGAAAGTGGGCGTTGATCGGCGCAGGGATCGGCGCCGGAGCCGGAACGGGGATCGGCGCAACGCAGTATCGGGCGGACCGGGACGACTACGGGATCTACATTTATATGGGCACTCTGATTGGGACCGGCGTAGGCGCCGTGAGTGGTTTGCTGTTCGGCCAAACGAGACGCAATCGTGACCTGGTCTACGACGCGCGCTGAGGTTAAGCCTGCTCCGTTAAGGATTGCTTCGCGGTTTCGAGCGACTTCAGATCTTCTGCGCCGAGCGTTGGGTAATCGAGTTTGAGTGCGTTCAGGTTCTCGACGATCGCGGCAGCGACGACTAAACGCGTGAACCATTTTTTGTCCGCCGGGACGACGTACCAGGGCGCGAGCCTGGAGGCCGTGTGTCGAATCGTTTGCTCGTAAGCGTGCATGTACTGGTCCCAATGCGCGCGTTCGTTGACGTCCTTGAGTGAGAATTTCCAGTTTTTCTCGGGGTGTTCGATGCGTTCGAGAAAGCGCTGTCGCTGCTCTTCCTTCGACACGTGCAGGAAGAACTTCAACACCAGCGTGCCGTTGTTCACGAGATGTTCTTCAAAGGCGCAGATGTCGTGAAAACGTTGTTTCCAGAGATCCTTGGGTTTGAGATTCTGCGGAAGTTTTTGGGCGGCGAGATACTCCTGATGGACGCGCACGACGATCGTTTCTTCGTAGTAGCTGCGGTTGAAGATTCCGATACGCCCGCGTTCGGGTAAACGCCTGGCGCAACGCCAGAGAAAATCGTGGTCCAACTCTTCTGCCGACGGCCCTTTGAACGACGACACCTCACATCCCTGCGGATTGATGCCCGACATCACGTGCTTAATCGCGCCGTCTTTCCCGGCGGCATCCATCGCTTGAAAAACAATCAACACGGCCCAGCGATCTTGCGCGTAGAGCTTCTCCTGCAACTCCGCGAGCAATTCGACGCCATGCGCCAGCGCCTCCTGCGCCCGCGACTTGTCGTCCGAATCAAAATCCAACGTATCGCCGGGATCGATCTTCTTCAGACGAAACTTGCTGCCGTTGGTGATGCGAAACGGTCGCGAGTATTTTTTGGCTTGTTTGAGAAAGTTTTTGTCGGTCATCGTCGTTAATTAGTATGAGCCATTATCTCGGTCCATCCAGGCCGTATGGTTCCTCCGCTGATGAACGATAGCTCTAACAGACGCGACGTCATTATTCAACTTGAAGTAAATGAAATAAGGAAATGTTTTAGACGCACTCGCCGAACTGGATCCATGAGGACTGTGACGACAGGAAATTGATAGGGAGACTGCCTAATACGACGCAAAGTTTCCAGCGTCTCCAATGTGAACCGGAAAGCTAACTTTGGATCTTTACGTTGGTACCACCGAACGGCTGAGCTGATGTCAGCCTTGGCGCCCGGTGAGAGGACGCTGCGATATTTCATAAGCTATAAAGTGAGGTTCTAGCCCTTCATTAATTGTTCGAGTAATTCCTTCTCAAACTCCTCCAACGGCGTTCCGTCCTCCGGGTCCTCACGAGCTAATCGCTCTTTGAGGATCTCCAGATGCCAGTCAGGAACGCTTACCGGCTCTTGACGCGAGGTGATTTTGTCCCACAGTGCTTGGACATATTCGATTTGGTCTTCTAGCGATAGCTCGTCAAAACCCGGCGGAGGAAATGGTATTTTCGAGGACATTCTTGTTTACTCCTTGTGGGGAGTACTATACCAGCTTAATTTATTTTCGCAACTACTTAATCCTCTTTATGCCTTTTTGTGGCCCGTTTCTCCGCAATCTCTTCGCGCTCTTCTTGTAATCCGAGGCGCATGGCGTCGAACGCCGGGAGGCGCGCGATCGAGGGCATCAGGATATTGCCTTTCACCGAGAACCAGATGATGCGATTCAGCGTTTCGGGATCCGCCATGTCTGCACGCTCGAGATCCTGCTCATCTGTGCGTCGCATCCAGTAGGCGGTTGCCGCATCGCGCGGCGGTGGAGTGATCAGATTGTCGAGCGCGACGTTTGGTAAGAGCGCTTTGTAGGGTCGCAGATCCGGCTCGGCGCGAAAGATGTCGATCGGCGTCGCGGTCGCGTCGAGCTGGTTCATCGGTTCGATGCCGAGCAACAGCTCGATCGTTCTGATCAAACTGACAGTGTTGTGAAACTCGTGAATCAACGCACCCGGCCGGTTGTACGCACTGATCAGCAATGCCACTGACCGGTGTGCATCGACGTGATCTGGTCCATCCTGCGCGTCATCTTCAACCACCACGATGCACGTGTCTTTCCAGTAAGGACTATTTGAAACCGCCTCGATCATCGATCCGAGCGCGTAATCATTGTCTGCAACATAAAACTGCGGTGCCGGCCGGCGCGCGCCAATGCCGTCAGTATGATCGTTCGACAAACGTAAGATCGACAGATTCGGCAACCGATCGGCCGTACCCGCAGCGCGTTCCGCCGAAAACGCACGAAACTCTTCGAGCCACGCGCCTAATCTCGAATTACCACGAAACCGCGCGTCAGGATTGGAGTTACTAATGAGCGGGTTTGCGCTTTTTTCACGCGCCGCACGATATGAATCGACAGTAAACGCGTCGGGCGTCGCCATATCGAAGTTGCGATATTCAGTACTGAGGTGACCTTCCAGCGATTTTTTTGTCGGGAAAGCGGAAACAGTCGGCGACACATCCGGGTATGACTTCGAACGATTCTCGCGGATGGCTTTGACATCCGCTTCCGACAGCGTCGCGGCAAACTCACCGTAATTGCGATACGTCAATCCGGCGCGTGCAGCAGCGTCCCAGAGATACAGCGTTTCTGGTTCGGCGACGTCGCGAGAGCCGTGGAGATACGGTATGTAGCGGCGCATGAAATTCGCCACGTCTTCGGCGTTCACGGTTGGTCCAAACATCGACGGCACGCCGCGCACGGGCTCGTAGTCCGGCAAACGATTGAAACCTTCGTAATCGTAAGTGCGCCCGCGCCGGCTGTATTGCCACCGAAAAGCCTTGTCGACGTAATCACTGGAAAATGCAGCGGTGGACCAGTTGTGCCCGTCGGGACTCGCTTCAGAATTCACAAAGAAACGATCGAGCAGACCAAAACGCAGCGCCAACGCGCGATGATTCGGCGTGATCTCCTGTCGTTGCCCATTGGGCCGCGCGGCGGCTTCGCCGGTTCCGAAGATCGCGAGCGACGGATCGCCGTCGGCTTTCGTGCCGTCGCCCGATTTTTCTACGTCGCCAAACACCTGATCGTAAGTTCGATTCTCCTTGATCACGTAGATGACGTGCTTGATCGGCGAACGACCCGCAAACAGCCTTGCCTGACGTGGACCGAGCAGGCCATTGTTTCGCATTACTTGCTGTGTGTACCGGGCGAGCGCGGGATCATCAGGCGTCTTCACCGCGCTGATGTTCCCGACGACGAGCGACGCGCTGTACTGCCCGCCCTGTTTGCTGCCGGTTCCCGTTCCTACCGGAAAACGTTCGTTCGGCGCGTTGGGCACACGACCGGAGTTGTCGACGATCACCGACGAATTCTGAAGCCCGGTGCCTTTGCCGTTGCCGATAAAGATCGTTTGCCCAACAACCGCGACAGCCGACGGATATTGACCGGTGGGAATGAATCCACGCACTTTGCTGCGTCCACCCTTCTCCTCCGAGAGTTCAACGACCGCAACCGAGTTGCTGTGAGCATTGGCGACGAAAAGATCGTCACCGACGAGCGCCAGACCTTCGGGACTGTTGCCCGGTGGGCCATCTTCAGACAGTCGGACGCTGATGCGTTCGATCTCTTTATCAGTCCGGGTATCGATCACTGAAACGCTGTCGTCATTCGAATTGGCGACATACAAACGCGTCCGTTCAGGATTGAACAACATCGCAGTCGGGTGACGGCCCACTTGTATGCGCGACACGCTCGGTTTACCCGGATCGACCACCGCAACCGCGTTATCGTTCCAGCACGATACGTAGACTTTTGCGACCGCCGCATCGCGAGGCAGCACAACAACGCCGTACGGATAAACAAAGGCATCGTTCGTATGGCGAAGATCGATTCGAACGAGCTTGCGAGCACCATGTAGATCTTCGACGATGCCGAGGCTGTCGCCGAGGTTGTTCGCAACGAAGAGTGTGTTGCCATCGGGACTGATCGCGATTCCCGTCGGGTACACCGGCGCGCGATCGCTGTTGTATCGAGGTGAATTTGCGGCGAAGGCAAAGCCGGTAACGTCGATGAACGGAGCTTCGACGCTCGTGTTTGGACCAGGCGACGCGGGCGTGATCGGAGTGTTGTTTTCAGGTTGAAAGCGGAATATCCAGATCTTGTTTTCAAATCCACCCGAAACGTAAAGCTCGTACGAGTCGTCGTCCTGCGGCTTCGGTGCGAACGCCACGCCGACATTGACGCTTTGCGGCGTCGGGAAATACACGTTCTGGACCACGGTCGCCGGTTTCGCGTTCAGATCGATAACAGAAAGCGACTGCTGACCACGATTCGCTGTAGCATTGAATAGAATTCCGTAGCCGCTGTTGACCGCGATCAAAAAGCGGCCTTCTCCGTCTGGACCTAACTTGTCAGGACTGCGAACAAAATCTACCGGCAAAGCGCCGACGGCGGCCTGACGTGTTGTGCGGTCCTGTACCAAAGAACCGGCTGGCGTGATCGGTCGACCCTGACTCGCTGGCTCCTCCGGGCTTGCCGAATAGGAAATATTTCCGGAAATAAGGGATGCAAACAGTAACAACGCGAGCAGCGTGTAGGTACCGTGTCTGGGGTTCATCGGCGTCGGAGTCTATCAGATTTCCTCTGCGGTCCTCTGCGTATCTCTGCGTTCTCTGCGATTAAATCACTCTTAACGCAGAGAACGCAGAGGTACGCAGAGAGCCGCAGAGAAAACTGAACGAACTTTGGAACCGCCGATTCAAAAAAATAAATCCGGCGTCATACGATTGACTGAAACAACCGCTAACTTCTTAACGGCTACTAATAAGGCAACGATCGTCGCAAGTCGCCGTGTATAATGGCGAGCACCACAAATGAACCAACTCGTACGGTTTCTGTTCGGACATGAGCAGGCCGTTTTTACTAACGGCCGGTTTGGTTTTGACGTGCGTCCGAGTGCCCTGCTTCTGCTTTTAATCATCCTGCTTGTCGCCGCCTTTATTTATTTTATTTACCTCCGTCCGCGTATTCGCTTATCGAAACAAACAACAGCCACGCTCATCGGCCTGCGCGTGGCCCTGCTCACCCTCATGGTCGTTCTGCTGCTGCGACCCGTCGTCGTTGTTTCGTCAGTGATTCCGCGCAGCAGCTACGTCGCCATGTTGGTTGACGATTCGGTCAGCATGAAACTGCGCGACGTGCCCGGCGGCGCCAGTCGACTCGACACGGTCAAGCAGGCGCTGTTCAACAACACTCCCGGACAAGAATCATTTCTCAATCGACTCGACCGAAAATTCAAAACAAGTCTCTACGGATTTTCGGGTAGGCTCGCACGGCTGAAAGACGGAAACGATCTCTTCGGCGAGGGACGCACAAGCGATCTCGCGGGCGCATTGGACGAGACCATCAAACGTTCTTCAGGCATGCCGCTTTCTGCTGTCGTGCTGGCCACTGACGGCGCGTCGAACGTGCCGCGTGATATGGCTGCTGTTTTAAGAGAACTGCGCGCGCGCGATATTCCGGTGTTCACTGTCGGCGTGGGCAACACCGCTCGGCCAATGGACGCGGAACTCACGCGCGTTAATATGCCGCGGCATGTGCTGGTTGGATCGAGACTGAACATCGAGACGATCGTGGGCCTCAGTGGCTACGGTGCGACTAAGGTTCTTTTGAACGTGCGCGAGGATGGCCGCGCGATCAAAACAGAAGAAGCCAACTTACGCGGCAACGATACGCAGGCAGTCAATCTCGAGATCACGCCCACGACTCCAGGCATTCATCGTTACACGGTTGAAGTCACGCCACTCGACGGTGAGTTGACGGTTGAAAACAACAAGCAGGATTCGCTGGTTGAAGTAATCGAAGGACCGTTGCGAATCCTGCACGTCGAAGGAGAACCGCGTTGGGAGCTCGGGAAGATTCGCGAGTCGATCCAGCCGAATGAAAAGAACGTGACGGTCGTCTCGCTTCAGCGTACGGGTGAGAACAAGTTTTACCGCCAGGGTGTCGGTACACAAACAGAGCTCGCCACCGGCTTTCCGAAAACGGAAGAAGAGCTTTTCTCGTATCAGGGTTTGATCCTTGGCAGCGTCGAGGCTGGTTTCTTCACTGCCGACGAGCTGCGCAGCATCGAGGCTTTTGTCGCGCGTCGCGGCGGAGGACTATTGGCGCTGGGTGGTCGACTCGCGTTCGATGGCGGGAAGTACAAAGGCACAGCGATCGACGATCTGCTTCCAGTTTCGTTGACGGGTGAAGCCGTGGATGATGCGAATTCGTTTACGGCCGTTTACAAACCAGTGCTCACCGCCGCGGGACAAACACATCCGATCACGCGGCTGAACGAAGATCGCGCCGCGAACCAAAAAGCGTGGAACGAGATGCCTCCGATCTCCGTGTCGGAAGTGCTGACGGATATTAAGCCGGGCGCGTCAGTGTTGTTGGAAGCGCGTCGCGTCCAGGGATCGGGAACGTTGGTCGCGCCGTTGCTGGTTCAACAGCGATACGGGCGTGGCCAGACGCTTGCACTCACGGCGGCGGACACGTGGCGCTGGCGCATGAAAATGGATTCGAAGAACAACGCGCACGAAACGTTCTGGCGGCAGATGCTTCGCTACCTCGTGAGTGGAACGCCACAACAGATCGAGATTGGCACCGAGAAAGAAGTCTACGCGCTCGACGATACGATCAGTATCGTGGCTGACATTCGCGACAAAAAATTCAATGCGGTCGGGGATGCACATGCGATCGCGCGAGTGACCAAGCCGTCGGGTCTTGTAGTCGACGTGCCGTTGAAGTTCACGACGCTGAATTCCGTGAATACGTATGCAGGAGAATTCAAGGCGGATGAACTGGGCCAACACCGGATCGAGTTGATCGGAAACAGCGCGACTCTCGGCCAGTTGAGTGCGACGTCGAACATGCTCGTGAGCGACCTGAATCGCGAATACTACAGCGCCGCGCAGAATAGCGACCTGTTGAAGCGGATCGCGGCAGAGACAGGTGGAAAGTACTACACGACGGCCGAGGTGCAATCGTTGCTGGACGATCTGATTTACCGCCAGTCACCGTATTCGGAGCGTGTAACAAAAGACCTTTGGGACATGCCGATTAATTTTATGTTGATCGTTGGGCTGTTGAGCGCTGAGTGGTTCCTGCGTAAACGCGAAGGCCTCGCGTAGCCACAAAGATGCACAAAAGAGTAATTCAATTTGTTGTCGTCTTGATGCTCGCTGGTACTGTGTATCCGCAGTCACCGCACAAAAAGAGCCCTGTAGATCCGAATAAATTTGCGTTAATTATTAATGGGGCCGGGGGTGAGCCGGAGTATGCGAAGCAGTTTGAACAGTGGTCTAAGGACCTGACCAAAGTGCTGTCGGAGCGGTTTGGGTTCGATGGTAAGCAGATCAAGGTTCTGACGGAGAAACAAGCGACCGCCGAAGAAGTCAAACGCACGTTCGCGGCGTTGAAGACTGAGCTCGCTGCGAACAATGTGCTTTTCGTGTTCCTGATCGGACACGGATCGTTCGACGGAAAAGAATCGAAGTTCAATCTGGTTGGACCAGATCTCGCCGCGTCTGAATACAACGTTCTGCTCTCGGCGCTGCCGACGCGGCGCATCGTCGTCTTTAATATGTCGAGCGCGAGTGGTGAGTTCATCAAGAGTCTCGCGGCGAAGGGACGCATCGTCGTGACCGCCACTCGCAACGGTCAGGAGACGAACGCCACGCGCTTCACGGGCTTTTTTATTGCCGCGTTGAATGCTACCGACGCTGACACGGATCAGGACGGACACACGTCGGTGCTCGAGGCGTTTGCTTATGCCACCCGTTTGACGGACGACTTCTACAAACGCGCGGGCAGGCTCACGACCGAACACGCGATGCTCGACGACAACGGCGACGGTGTGGGCCATGAAAAAGTCGAAGCAGGAGACGGCTTGCTCGCACGCGCAACTTATCTCGATTCGCTGAGCGTCGACGAAGCAGCGGCGAGTGCCGCGACTGGACGACTACTCACAGAGCGTGCGCGGCTGGAAGGTGAGATTGAACAACTGATCGGGCGCAAGGCGAGCATGCAGGAAAGCGAGTATGAGGCGGCCCTCGAGCGTCTCTTTATTGAACTGGCAAAAATAAATCGTACCATCAAACAAGCGGGCTCGTGAAAATGAAGACCTCTAACAAAGTTTTCCGCGCAAAGGCGCAAAGACGCAAAGGTAAATCTCTTTCTTTGCGCCTTTGCGGCTTTGCGAGCATATTTCTGCTTGCGGCTTGCGTGTTGCCGGTTTTGTTTGTCCATTCCCAAAGAGAACTCTCCGGCCTCGCCGAACTCAAAAAAGGCGACTACGAAAACGCTTTCAACCTCCTCAGCGCGCGGCTGGTGTCGAACCCAAACGACACAGTGGCCCAACGCGCCTTGCTCCGCGTCTTCATCGAAACCGGCCGCTATCCGGAAGCCGAAGCAACTGCAAAAAGATTTCTTCAAAAAACACCTGACACGGGCGGCGTGCGTCACGAGCTCGGCGAAGCATTGGCAATCACCGGCAAGTACACGGAAGCGATCGCAGAGTTTGAGCGAGCTGCTGCTGACTCAGAAAAGGCAAACGCACCAGCCGACAAGCTCGAGAGCGATTTACGACGTGCGGAATTGCTCGATCTAATCGGTCAGGAAGATCGCGCCCGGACAATCTACGGATCGTTCGTCAAATATTACACGGACAACGATCCTAAAAGCGCTCGCGAATTGACGCTGGTGGCACGCGCGCTGGTCCATCTCGAAAGATACCAGGACGCGAACGACATGTACCGCTCGGCGATCGAAGCTGATTCGAACTACCTCGAAGCACAGCTCGGCGCAGGTGAACTGTTCACAGAGAAATACGCTTACGCCGACGCCGCGACCTTCCTCAACGACGCTCTGAAAATCAATTCAAACAGTGCTCGCGCCTACCTGGATATCGCCAGCAACAAACGGCTCGAAGGCGGCGACGACATGACAGCCGCCCTCGCCAAATCGTTGTCGATCAATCCGAATTTCGTCGATGCACTCGCGCTGAAAGCCGCGGTCGCACTCGAAGCCAACCGTCTGGACGAAGCCTCGACCGAGATCGAGAAAGCACTGAAGATCAACCCGCGTTCGCTCGAAACCCATTCACTTCGAGCCGCGATGCTCTACCTGCAGGATCGAGAGTTCGAACCTGAAGTCGCCGCGACACTCGCGATTGGTCCAAAGTACGGAAACGTCTACAACACGCTCGCTCACTATGCGACCATCACGCGACGCACAGAGCAGGCTGTTCAATTCGCGCGCCGCGCGACCGAGATCTCGCCTGACTTGTGGGATGCACATCTTAAACTCGGCATGTCGTTGCTGCGCATAGGCCAGATGGAAACCGGGCGCGCCTCAGTCGAGAAGGCTTTCAAAGGCGATCCGTTCAACATCTGGGCCAAGAACACGCTTGATCTCCTCGACTCGATGAAAAGCTTCAAAGAGACGAAGCACGGTGCATTCATTATCAAAGCCTCTGCTCAGGAGAGCGATGTGCTTGCGCCCTACGCCGCGAGTCTTCTTGAAGAAGCGGCTGCTAAGCTGACGGCGAAATATCATTTCACGCCAAAGGCGCCAATCATCATCGAGATATTTCAAAACCACGAAGACTTCGCCGTACGCACACTCGGCATGCCCGGACTCGGCGCGCTCGGAGTTTGTTTTGGAGGAGTCGTCGCGCAGGACTCGCCGTCAGCGCGTGAAGCAGGCGAGTTCAACTGGGGCAGCACGCTCTGGCATGAATACACGCACGTCATCACGTTACAGATGACTGACTACCGCATCCCGCGCTGGTTCTCCGAAGGACTCTCTGTTTACGAGGAGCGACGCGCGCGGCCGGGTTGGGGTGATGATTGGAACCCGATGTTTGTGCGCGCTTTCATGGACAGGCGGTGGTTCAAGATGGCGGATCTCGATGCTGCTTTTCAGAGACCGAAGAGCGCTCAGGATCTTCCGGTAGCTTACTTTCAGGCGTCGCAGGTTTGCGAGTTCATAGCTGAACGTTTCGGGTTCGATGCGATTCTGCGCATGCTTGCGCTCTACCGCGAGAAAGCCCGCACACCCGACGTGCTGCAACAGGTTTTGAAGTTGAGCGAAAGCGATTTCGATCGTGAATTCGCTGCTTACGTCGAATCGAAAGCGCGACCGCTGCACCAGGCGTTGAGCACAACAACCAACGTCGCGGCGTCACTGTCGAAAGAAGAAGTGCTCAAGATGCTTGCGACGCAGGATACATTTGCGTTGCGCGTCCGTGCTGCTGAGTTGTTGGCCGCCGACGGTGATACGCAAGGTGCTATCACTCATTACCTGCGCGCGCTCGAACTCTTCCCTTACGTCAGTGGTCCGGACAATCCGTTCGAGTCGCTCGCGAAAATTCTCGAACAAAAAGGTGATATAGCTCACGCGGCCCAGATCTTGGAAGGACTAATTAAGAACGACGAAAACAACTTCGAAGCGTTGAAGACGATTGCGCGCATCCGGCTCGCACTCGGCGAGCGGCAAGCGGCGCTCGATGCGCTTCAAGCCAGCTTCTTCATCAATCCATTCGATTACAAAATGCACACGCAGGCGGGTGAGCTGAGCGTCGAATTAAAAGATAACGCTCGCGCGTTAACGGAATTTCAGGTCGCGCTGGCACTCGCGCCCCCGAATATCGCCGAAGCGAACTACAATGTGGCGGCGGCGTATTATGCTCTGGGTCGTCAGCCCGAGGCGAAGCGCTCGGTGCTGCGCGCGCTCGAGGCCGCACCTCGCTACGAAAAAGCGCAGGAGTTGTTGTTGAGAATCGTGGGACAATGAGTCCACAGAGCAGCTGTGAAATTTTGTGCACTCTGTGGACAAGACGAGGGAAAACATGGCGGTTGACACATTAACGATCAGCGACGAGCAGATGCTCGATAAACTCGGTTCGGCCCGTGAGCGCCTGCTGCGCGAAATCCGAAAGGCCATCGTCGGCCAGGACGAAGTCGTCGAACAGGTGCTGCTTGCTCTCTTCGTCGGCGGCCACTCCATCATCACCGGTGTGCCGGGACTCGCAAAGACGCTGCTCGTCCGCACTATCGCCAACGTTCTCGATCTCTCGTTCAAACGGATCCAGTTCACGCCAGACTTGATGCCTGCCGACATCACGGGCACCGAGATCATCGAAGAGGATCGCGCCACCGGCCGGCGCGCGATGCAGTTCATCCCTGGTCCGATTTTCGCCAACATCGTTCTCGCAGACGAGATCAACCGCACACCACCAAAAACTCAGGCCGCATTGCTCGAGGCGATGCAGGAAGGCCGCGTCACCGTGCAGGGCGTCGGCTACGATCTGCCGCGACCGTTTCACGTGCTCGCAACACAGAACCCGATCGAGATGGAAGGCACTTATCCGTTGCCCGAAGCACAACTCGATCGCTTCATGTTCAATGTGAAGATCGGTTACCTGCCGGAAGAAGAAGAAGTCGAAGTCGTCAAACAGACCACCTCACCGCAGGACTATGAGTTCGAGCGTTTGATGTCTGCCGACGAGATCATCGCGTTTCAGAGACTCGTCAGGCAGGTTCCGGCTTCAGACACTGTTGCTCGGTATGCGGTGAGATTAGTCAACGCGAGTCGCCCGGGAACGCCGAGCGCGCCTGACTTCATAAACAAGTGGGTGACGTGGGGTGGATCGCTTCGCGCGTCGCAGTTTTTGATTTTCGGTGGCAAAGCGCGCGCGATACTGCGTGGTCGATACAACGTTTCGTGTGAAGACGTTCGCGCTGTTGCGCCCGCAGTGTTGCGACATCGTGTGTTGCTGAACTTCCAGGCCGAGGCGGAGAAGATCGATCCGGATCAGGTTGTGAAGCGATTAATCGAGGCGGTGCCTGAACCGAAGAGCGGACTTTAGACAGGATTTACAGGATTTTTCAGGATTTACATGTTTAGTCCGGCGACGACACCAGCGAGGTTTCTCGATCCAGAGCTGCTTGCACGCATCGGCTCGCTAGAGTTGCTTGCGCGCGCGGTCGTCGAGGGTTTTATGTCGGGCCTGCATCGCTCGCCGTTCACAGGTTTTTCGACTGAGTTCACCGAGTATCGTCAATACAATGCCGGCGACGACTTGCGCTACCTCGATTGGCGTTTACTTGCACGCACCGATCGTTACTTCATCAAGAAGTATCGCGCTGACACAAACACGCAGTGCCACCTGCTCGTCGACACGAGCGCCTCTATGAACTACGCGCACGCGAGCTCCATCACGAAGCTGCAATACGCGCAGTATCTCGCGGCGTCGCTGGCGTATCTTCTGAATCGGCAACAGGACGCGGTCGGGATGGTCGCGTTCGCCGAGAAGGTCCATACGCACGTGCCCGCGCGCAATCGCACGGGCCACATGCGCACCATTTACGGAAATCTCTCGATGCTCGAAGCCGCCGGCCAGACGGACCTCGCGCAGTCGCTTCATCAGCTCGCAGAGATTCTGACGCGACGAGGCATCGTAGTCATCATTTCAGACTTTTACGATCAGCCGGATCGACTGCAAGAGGCGTTTCAACATCTGCGTTTTAAAGGACACGATCTCGTCGCTTTTCACGTGTTGGACCAAAATGAATTGGACTTTGATTTCACGGATCCGGTCCTGCTGCTCGAAGACGCGGAGACGCAGGAACAGATGCCCGTACTTCCCGACGTCGTAATGGACGGATATCGCGAACGGATGCGCAAGCACGTCGAGGAGATGCGACGCTGTGCTGCCGCAAACCACGTCGATTATGAAATGATCACGACGAAGCAGCCGCTGGATTTTGCGCTGTTCTCGTTTCTTTCGCGCCGCTCCGGAAAGTAAGTTTTTATGTCGTTCTTGACGCCACTGTTTTTCCTCGGCGTCGCGGCGCTCGCGGCGCCCATTCTCGTGCACCTCGTTCGTCGCACACGTGCGCGTCGTGTTCAGTTCCCTGCACTCGTCTTCGTTCGCCAGGTTCCACAACGCACGATCCGGCGCCGCACGCTGCAGAATGTGCTTTTGCTGTTGCTTCGTTGCCTCGCGATCCTTTTGATCGTGATCGCGTTTACGCGGCCGTTCTTCAGCGGTGGCAGCGCCGCGAAAGACAACAGCGCCGCAGGTGCGACGGTCATCCTGATCGACAACTCTCTGAGCATGCGACGCGAACAGATGTTTGCCGAAGCACAGCTACGCGCCGAAGCCGCACTCGACGAAGCACGAATCAACGAACAGGTAGCACTGCTGACCTTCGACAAGCGCTACACCGTCATCAATCGATTCACTGTTGATAAAACCAAGTTGAGATCCGCGATCGGTACATTAAGCGCCGGCTGGGATGGAACAGACTACGAACAAGCGCTGCGCGGCGCCGAGTCGCTCCTGGGCGAGGTTGGAACGACTGGTCCAAAACGGATCGTCATGATCTCCGACTTCCAGGCGCCGGGTTGGAATCACGCGAGCGCGACATTCAAACTCTCGAACAATACGCAACTCACGACGCTCGACGTCGGCGGAAACAATCCTCCGTGGAACGTCGCGATCACGAATGTCGAGGCGCGCGGTGTCGTGTTTGGTCAGAAGTATCTCGACAACCTCGTGGTCCATATCAGTAATTTCAGCGACACGCCGAAGGCCGACGTCCTTGTCGATTTTCAGATCAACGAGCAAACGGTCGAGAAGCGCGACATCAGTCTCAATAGCCGCGATTCGCGAGTAGTCGAGTTCACCGGATTCAACGTAAACGAAGGCGTCAACCGTTGCACGATCGACATTGTCTCGGGCGATTTCCCCACGGACAATCGCTTTTACTTCACACTGCGACGCGAGACGCCGGCGAAGGCGTTGATCATCGAGAGTGCGTCGCGCGGCCGGAGTGACAGCCTGCACCTCCAAAGCGCGCTGACGACAAACGAAGATCTACCTTTTACATTCACACTCAAGAGCACGGGATCAGTCGATCCTGCGAGCATCTGGGATTACGCACTCGTCGTTTTGAACGACACCGGACCGATCTCACCTGCGCTCGCTGATACGCTCACGAAGTTTGTGTCCGGGGGCGGACAGGTCATCGTATCTACCGGACCGCGAACACAGCTCGAGAGTTTTAACGCGTCGCTCCAGCAAATCACGCCGGCAACTTTGCGTGAAGTGGTGCAGACAAAAGCCGGCGAGAGCGTTGCGATTACGGAAGTGAAATTCGACCATCCGATCTTCGAGGTGTTTCAGGAAAGCGGAAGACTCGCGTCTGCGAATGTCATCGGTTATTTCCGATCCGAGCCGCGCGCAAATGCAGCCGTGCTCGCGCGGTTTGAAGATGGAAGCCCCGCGCTCGTGGAAGCGCGCACGGGCAAGGGTCGCGTGTTGCTGTTCACGTCGTCGTTAGGATCGAGCTGGAACGACTTGCCGCTGACGCCGCTTTACCTCCCGTTCATTCATCAGATGGTCCGTTACGCGGGCGCGCGCGAAGAGAATTCGTGGTACGGGTTGGGCCAAACGTTTACTGTTGCGAGAGAACGTGACGCACCGCCGCCGGCGGTCGACACTCCTTCGGGCGCGAGATTATCTGAAAACCGGCTCACACCCGACGGCGACCTGCTCGTCACTGCGCGCGAGCCTGGATTTTATCGTTTGCGCTATAACGAACGTCCGGGTTTTGCAGCCGTGAACATCGACGGCGCCGAAGGCGATTTCACGAAGTTGAATTTTCCTGAGTTTGTAGTGGGCGTAACGGGTGGAGCAGGTACGGCGGAAGGCGCTGCGGGGAATAATAATCTCAGCCGTGAAGAGGTCGAGGGAAGACAGAAAGTGTGGTGGTCGCTGCTGCTGGTCGCGTTACTATTGCTGCTCGCCGAATCATTCCTGGCGCGACGAACGAAGATGGTGAAAATGATCGGGTAAGACAGTTTCACAGGATGAACAGTCCTGTCAAAAAAAGGGTGGTTAAATCATGAGCCCTGAAACAAATCTCCTACAGGATCTCCTGCGTCGAGCGCGTTCGCGGCGACAGCTTTTACTCTCGCTGCGTGGTGCAGCCATCAGTCTCGGCGTCGTCGCGGTCGTTCTATTACTCACCGGCTGGGGCGCTCATCGTTATCGCTACAACAGCGCCGCCTTGATCACTCTGCGCATCGGCGCGCTACTCACGTGTCTGGCAACGATCTATTTCGCCCTCCTCCGGCCACTGCTCAAACGCATCAGTGATGCGCGTCTTGCTCGTCTCATCGAAGAACACTCGCCGGGCGCCGAAGATCGTCTCGTGACCGCCGTCGAGTTTTCAAATGGCAACGGCGAATCACGCATCTCGCCCGCCATCATGAATCGTCTCTACCAGGATGCCAACAGCGTCTCCGCAATGCTCGACGTCAGAAACGTCATTCGACGTTCTCGACTCCTGCTCTACGGCGGCGCCGCACTCGCCAGCTTGTTGCTTTTTGCAGGCGTGCTGAAGTGGGGACCACGCGAGATCTCCCAGGGCGTCGCGCAGCTCGTAACGCCGACGACTCTCGCCGCCTCGAAAAACGCGTTCAGCATCAAAGTCAAACCCGGAACAGCGCGCGTTCCGAAAGGCTCGGATCAGGACATCATCGCTACGCTCGTCAACTTCGATTCACAACAAGTCACGATATTCGCGCGTCCACTCGGATCGAAGGAGGACTTCCAGGGCCAGGTGATGGAGCCCGCGAAGGCGAAAACCGACTTTCGTTTTTCGATCTTCAACATTCAGGATTCGATGGAATACTTCGTCGAGTCGAACACCGTTCGCTCCGACGTCTTCAAACTCAACGTAGTCGATCTGCCTTACGTCAAGCAGCTCGATCTGTCGCTCAACTTCCCTTCGTTCACAAATCTTCCGACGAAAGCGATCGAAGATGGCGGCGACATCGCGGCGCTTAAGGGAACTGTAGCCACCGTCACGGCCAAACTCTCCGGTAAAGTGCGTGCAGCGAACATCGTCTTCGCCGACGGTAAAAAGACGGAGATGAAACTCCAGGGCTCCGACTTCGTGGGCCAGTTAACCGTCGGCGCCGACACGAGCTACTATGTCGAACTCATCAGCGTCGACGGCGAGGCCTATCGCGGGTCGAACGAATACGACGTGTCAGTGCTCACCGATCAACCGCCGGTGATCTCTTTCGACAAACCCGGACGCGACCGAAAGGCGACGAACCTCGAAGAAGTGTTCACGCAGGCACGTGCAGAAGACGACTACGGCATAGTGTCGATGGACCTGCACTTCTCCATCAACGGCGGCGAAGAAAAGAAAGTCAATCTCCAGCAACTGACGCGCGAGTCGGCGCGCTCGCTCACCGGCGCCTACACGTTCTTCCTCGAAGAATACAATCTCAAACCCGGTGATTTCATCTCGTACTTTGCGAAGGCGCGTGACGCGAGTAATGAAGCAACCAGCGACATCTACTTTATCGAAGTCAAACCGTTCGAGATGGAGTACAAGCAGTCGCAACAGCAAGGCGGCGGCGGTGGTGGTCAGGGAGACCAGGATCAAAACGCGCTGTCGCGACGTCAAAAAGATCTGATTGCGGCGACGCACCGGCTGATTCGCGAAGGCGACAAGTACACGGACCAGGAACGCAAAGATGGTTACGACGCCGTTGCCATCGGTCAGGAAAAACTGCGGACTGACACGCTCGAGTTTCTCGATCGGATGGGCCGTCGACTCGGCGGTGTCGACGGTCAGAAACAAGTGGCGGAGATGGCCGAGCACCTGAAGCAGGCGGCCAAAGAGATGGAAGGCGCGCCGCCGCCGCTGAGAAAAGAACAGGGCAAAGACGCGCTGCCGCCGGAGCAACGCGCGCTGCAACGGCTCCTCGCCGCGGATGCGATCTTCCGCGAGGTGCAGGTTGCGTTCGGGGATCAGAGTAGTTCGGGTGGTGGTAGTGGCGGTCAGAGAGAACAACAGGAGTTGGCCGGTCTGTTCGAGCTCGAGCTCGACAAGATGAAGAACCAGTACGAGACCGTGCAGCGCGCGCAACAGCAGCAGGCGGAGCAACAGAAAAGCGAAGCCGAACGCCGTCTCGAAGAGCTCGCGCGACGCCAGCAACAAGCACTCGAAGAGCAACGACGACGCCAACAAGGAGCGGCAAACGGTTCGGGTGGCAATCAGAGACAACAACAGGAGTTGATCGACGAGACGCGCAAAGCAGCGCGTGAGCTCGAGAAACTCTCGCGCGAGCGTCGCGATCCGCGGATGCAGGAGTTGAGTCGACAGTTGAAT
>DATNCH010000229.1:0-17031 GCA_035571655.1 Pyrinomonadaceae bacterium | reverse complement strand
GACCTCATCGAGCGCGCGCAGTCCACGCTCGGCGAGAGTCATGTTGATCGAGCGACAACGCTCACCGGATTCGGTCCGGCAGTCTGGACGCCGCTCATATATGTCGACACGATAGCCGCGGCGAGCGAGATAGATGCCCATCAAAGAGCCCGCTAGTCCAGCGCCGACAATGACGACGTTATTCTTCCCGTTAGAGTTTGACATTGATGTAATTCCTTTTATCTGTGTTTTTGTGTACACAGAGGACACAAAGAAGAGGGTGACTAGGCGGCAACCTGGGACCAGAGTTTGGTTTCGCCCTGGTACGAGAAGCGACTCACGCTGATCGAGAGATCGAGCGCGACGACGTAGTGCCACCAGAAGATCGGTAAGTAGAGCATGTCGCCGGCTTCCAATATGGCGACGCGGCCCTCGGCGTGCCGGAACATCGGAAACTGCGTGTAATCAGGACTGTCCGGATCGACCGGCGACGCCCAGCACGTTTCGTTTACGAGGCCCGTGTAGAGTTGCGGGTGCTGGTCCGGCGCGAACAACAAAAATTTCTTTCGACCAAAGAGCTGTGCGTTGAGGTTGTGATAATTGTCGTTGTGGATCGTCGAACGTTGTCCTTCAGCACCCATCCACAGTCTCATCTCACCGTAAACCTGGTTGGGAAAGTAGTCGGGAAATGGCAGCGCTGCTTTCAGACGCTGAAGATGCTGCCGCGCCTGCGGATGATCGAAAGGAATGTTGCCGAGATAAGGACGCGTAACGCCGCGAGCCGGTGGACCAGTGATCGCATCGATGTACTCACCGAGCTTCATCGTGCTCTTCCCCGACTGTCCGAAAAAGTAGTTCAACTCATCGTCCGTTTGTCGGACGGGCACAGTCACTTCGCCAAACATCTGTTTCAGCACACCCGGTTTCATCAAAGGGAAAGCCGGCCACGTGCGTGCGATGCCTTTGAAGATCACCGGCTCGTCTCGCATCACATACTCGCGCTGGAACTCTTCCGGCGATGGTGCTTCTATTCTCTTGACCTCAGAAATCTTCATCATTTGCCTCCACTGACTCTCTTGGTCTTCTCTGCGGCTCTCTGCGTATCTCTGCGTTCTCTGCGTTTATTGGCCATTTCAACGCAGAGACCGCAGAGATACGCAGAGGGCCGCAGAGAAAACACTACACGTAGCTCAACTCCAGGACGGGCTGCGCTTGCGCGATGATCGATCTCAGCGATTCCAGATATCGCTGGGCCATCTGCTCGACCGTCGAGCGGTGGTGCAGGTTCTGGCTGTAGTTCCACGCCAGACTCAATTCGCCATCCGAAATGCCGCCGTTGATCTCGAGCACGTGCATTCGCCGTCCTTCAGCCGTACGAGTTGGTCCAGTCGATTCGGGTGCGGGACTAAAACCACTCGACTGACCCACCGTCTGATCAAACTGTCCGAGGTAATTGAAATTCACCTGGGCTTGCGGCAACGACTTGAATAATTCAGTGTCGCCACTCATGTAACGCAACAATCCGTAGCCGATACCTTTGTTCGGCACGGCCCTGAGTTGCCGCTTCACTGCGTCGAGCATCTCTTCAGCGTTGGCAGCCTCACTCACGTCCAACAACACCGGATAGATCGTCGTAAACCAGCCGACCGTGCGCGACAGATCGACGTCGGGCACGATCTCTTCGCGACCGTGTCCTTCAAGATCGACGAGGAGTGTTCGCGAGCCCGTCGATTCGGACAGCGCATCGACCAGCGCTGCCAGCAGCACATCGTTGATCTCCGTGTGAAAAGCAGCCGGAACATCTCTGAGCAGTGCCTGAGTTTCCGCTTTGTTCAGTTCGACGAGGATGCTCGTCGATGAGGCTTCGGTGTTTTCTCCGAATGGAAAGTCGACCGGTAAAGGTTGCAGATCGTGGTGTTGCGTTGCTTGCCATAAACGCGCCTCCTCTTTCATCTCTGCCGATTGCGCGTGCTGCTCGAGTTTTGTCGCCCACTCTTTGAACGAGGTGGTCTTTTGCGGGAGCACGATCGGGACGCCACGCTGCGCCTGATCGAGTGCGGTTTGCAGATCCTCGACGACGACGCGCCAGGAGACACCGTCGATCACGAGGTGATGGAAGATCAGCAGCAGTCGCTGAGGTTCTCCTCCGCCAAGTTCGAACAGCACGATGCGTACTAGCGGCCCTTCAGCAAGATCGAGATTTCTTTGCAGCAGCACCGAGATCTCTTCGACGCTGCGGCCTTGCAGGTAGCCGGGTAACCATGAGAGGTCGATATTCGTGAAAGGCGTGCCACCTTCAATTCCCGCGTTGAACTGACGCCAGCCGGCGCCGTCGTTCGCGAAGCGCAGCCGCAGACCATCGTGGTGCTCGATCAGATGGCGCGTCGCGGATTCGAGTGCGACGGGATCCAATCGGTCGTGCATTTGCAGCAGTGCGGATTGGTTGTAGTAATGCGGATCGGAAAAGTTCTGCTCAAACAGGAGGTGCTGAATCGGCGTGAGCGGCACTGGACCAGTCACGATTCCCTGCTCCGCTTTCGACTCGCCTGCCGTTTCGACCACGAGCGCGAGTTCGGCGATGGTCTGGTTCACAAAGATCTGCTTCGGCGTCAGGCGCAAGCCTTTTTGCGACGCGCGCGAAACGACCTGAATGCTCAGAATTGAGTCGCCGCCGAGTTCGAAGAAGCTGTCGTGAATACCGACTTTTTCGAGACCTAATACCGATTGCCAGATCTCTGCGAGCGTCTGCTCGACTTCATTGCGCGGCGCTACCATTTTGGCCGCGAGCTCTGGCCGCGACTGATCGGGAGCGGGCAGTGCTTCGCGATTTATTTTTCCACTCGGCGTCAGTGGAAGCCGTTCGAGCATCATGAAGATGCTCGGCACCATGTACTCCGGCACGTTCGCCTTTACGAATTCGCGCAGTTCGCTAGTCAATGGTCCTGGTGAAGCATGTGGCACGACATAGGCTACGAGTCTCTTCTCACTGCCGATCTGTCTGACGACGACTGCGCCTTCGCGCACCGCCGGATGACGACCGAGGACGGCTTCGATCTCGCCGATCTCGATGCGGAAGCCGCGGATCTTGACCTGTTGGTCCGATCGTCCGAAGTATTCCAGGTTGCCGTCGGAGAGGAATCGAGCGACGTCACCGGTTCGATACAGCCGCTCTCCGGTGCCGTTGAAAGGATTCGGAATGAATTTCTCTGCGGTTGAAGCCGGGCGGTTGAGATAACCGCGCGTCAGCCCGGCGCCGCCGATACACAACTCGCCATAAACACCGATTGGCACGGGTTGCAGGTATTTGTCGACGATGTAAACCTCGGCGTTCGTGAGTGGGCGTCCGATGGGAATCTGGGACAAATCCTCTTCAGCTTCGGATATCTCATATCCGGTGCAGGCGATCGTCGCTTCTGTTGGACCATAACTGTTGATGAGTCGCACTCGCTGGCCCAATCGGCTCCGCCATTCCTGAACGCTTTGCGGCAGCATGGCCTCTCCACCGCCAATCCACAGCCGTACGCGACCTGCCAGTTCCCAGTCTCGATCTGACATTGAGGCAGTCAGTTGATGCCAGTAAGCTGTCGGCAACGTGAGCATCGAGATCCCGGCTTTACTGCAACGCTCGAGGAAATGAGTCGTCGAGTCGAGCATGTCTTCAGTCCGCAACACCAAAGCCGCTCCGCAAGACAACGGACAGAAAATTTCCTCGGCGCTGGTATCAAAACCGATCGAGGCGAACTGTAAGACACGATCGCCGGCCGTAAGCTCGTATGAGGCGATTGCTGACTCGACGTAATTCACGAGTGAGCGGTGTTGGACCACAACGCCTTTCGGTTTTCCGGTCGAGCCCGATGTGTAGAGGATTACGGCGTTGCTCTCGGGATAAGCCGTGTTAATCGGATTATGCGTGTCCTCTGATCCAAACTCATCTATAAAAATTATCTGTGCTCTCTGTGGTCCCGGTTTTTCCGCGAGATGTCGTTGCGCCAATAGAATCGGGATGTTCGCGTCAGACAGGATGAACGACATTCTGTCCGCCGGATACGCGGGATCAATCGGAACGTATGCGCCGCCGGCTTTGAGTATCGCGAGAATGCCGGCGAGCATGTCGAACGAGCGCTCCGCAAGAAGTCCGACTCTGACTTCTGGCCCAACACCCAGATCGCGCAGGTGATTGGCGAGCCTGTTGGCACCGGCGTTCAGCTCTCCGTATGAAATCGACTGTTCTCCGAAGATCACCGCGACTGCAGCCGGCGACCTTTCAACCTGTTGCTCGAAGAGCTGATGAATACACGTGTCATTCGAGTATGCATGTGCCGCGTGGCTCCACTCGGTCAATAGCTGTCGTTCGCCGTCGCACATCAGCGGCAGATCCGCGGTTCTTAAATCAGGATTCTCGACGATGGCGGCGAGTAACGAACGCAGGTGCCCGGCCATTCGCTCGATACGATCTCGATCGAAAAGGTGTGTGTTGTACTCGATCCACAGAACCAGATCTGTTTCACGATCGATCAACCCGAGTGTGAGGTCGAACTGTGACGTGACACTGTCGGCGTCGATTCGCGTCATCGTTAATCCCGCGCTCTGTACCGGCGCCGTATCCATCGTCGGCGCTGAGACGTTTTGGAGCGTGAACATCACCTGGAACAGTGGGTTTTGACTGGTGTCACGTTCCGGCCTGATCTCCTCGACGAGCTTTTCGAATGGCAGATCCTGATGAGCGTACGCTCCGAGTGCGACTTCGCGGACGCGCTTTAACAGATCGCGAAACGTCGGATTGCCGGAAACGTCGGTGTGCAGAACAAGCGTGTTGACGAAGAAACCGATCAAGCTCTCGATCTCAGAACGATCACGTCCCGCGACCGGCGTGGCGACGACGATGTTCTCCTGACCTGAGTAACGCCACAGCACGACTTTGAACGCCGCGAGCAGAAGCATGAAGAGCGTCACGTCTTCTTGCCGGCTCAACGCGCGAAGCGAATCAGACAATTCCGGCGTCAACCCGAACGGCATCTGCGTCCCGGTAAAGCTCTGCATCGCGGTGCGCGGCCGATCCGTTGGTAATTCGAGCAACGGAGGCACGTCGCGCAGTTGCGTCTTCCAGTAGTCGAGGATCTCTTCGAGTCTTGCGCCCTCCAGAGTCTGTCGCTGCCAGCGAGCGAAGTCGCCGTACTGCATCGCGAGATCGTTGAGCGGCGACGCGGCGCCACGTGAGAAAGCGTCGTACAACACAGCCATCTCTTGCAGAAAGATCCCCATGGACCAGCCGTCAAACACGATGTGATGCACGGTCAGCAATGAGACGTGCTCGTCGGGTGCGAGTTTGACGAGTTTCGCTCGAATCGGATTTCCACGCGCGAGATCAAATGGACGCTGAGCTTCCTCGTTCGCGAGTTGCCGCAATCGCGCTTCCCTCTCGCTTTCCGGTACGTCGCTCAGATCTTCGATGGGTAGCTCAATCGGACGCGGCGGGTTGAGGATCTGGACCAGCCGGCCTTCGATCATCGCGAAGTTTGTCCGCAGCACTTCGTGGCGGCGCACGATTTCACTCAGACTGCGCTCGAGCGCGCTGATGTCGAGCGGCCCGGACAGGCGGTATCCGGTGAACAGGTTGTAAGCCGAGGTGCCTGGATCCAACTGATCGAGAAACCACAATCGCTGCTGGGCAAACGACATCGGGTTGAGCTTGAGACTCAACAACGCGCGCTTCTGTGGCGGCAGTTCGGCTATACGATCGAGAAAATGCATCGCTCAGTTTCTTTCCTTTTGGCTTGCTTTGTGCTTTTTTGCGGCTTGCTTTGTGCTTTTTGTGAACTGGCTAGAGCATGATCTCAGCGCGCTCGTATAGTCGTTCGCACTGTATCCCACGTTTGCGGCATGCATCGATCAGCTTGTTTGATTCGACGATCGGACGCGACTCGTCTGTGTATTGCAGTGAGGTCAGAAACGTGAGCCAGGGCTCCTGGCCCATCGCATAGACGTACACATGACTCGGATTGAAGCGGTCGACAATATCGATCGCCTTTTCGAAGTCGGAACCGTTGAACCTTCTCGACTGATCCATCTTCCTCGCGATCGGTTTCGTCATGAGTGGTCCGTACAGCCAGCTCAAAGGTGCACCATCACACTCCATCCCTAAGAAGAGCACGTCGATGTCGCCAAACACTTCGTGCAGGTTCTGATAGAGCCGCGGTTCGATGTTGTTCGAATCTGCGGCGCACAGCACCGACTTGCCTTTCAAGTTCACGAGGTAGGCGAGTTTGGTCCTGATGTCGAGGTCGCCGTGTTCTCCGAGGAACGGCACGCCCGTTATCGTGCCATCGCCAACGTCGATCGATTCCAGCGCTTCGAGTTCATAGACGTTCTTGAATCCGACGTGTTGCAGGATCTGCCGCAACGAAGGATCGGCGAGCGTACCGCCGTTGCTGGCCGGCACGATGATGTTTTTGATCTGCGGGCGCAGTTGCATGAGCGGTTCGAACATGCAGTGGTCCTGATGGTTGTGAGTGATCAGAACGTAATCGATGGTCTCGGGCAGATCGGCGTAGGTGTAACGGTGATTGAAGCCGCCGTACTGGTAGCTCATAACCGGATCCGTCAAAATACTTACGTTCGCGGTTTGGATCAGCACGCATGCATGATTGAAATAACGAATCCTGACGCCGTCGCCGGTAAATTCCTTGCGCGGGGCCGGCTGCTCGGCAGTAAAGAAACTCGAGAAGAGCTCGTCGTCTTCGTCTTTGATACCCAGATGGTCCTTCACCTGGTCGTATGAGCCGGGTACCCACTTCATCTTGAAGAGTTCGTCGAGCGCTTCGTAATTGAACGGAATGTTCAGGTGAATCTCGTCATCCGTCTTGAGACGCGGTGTGCTGAACACGAAAGGACGGCTGTCGTCTTTGATGGAGGAGAGACTGATACTCTGTAGCGCCGGATTGTAGAACGGGCTCTTGTAAAGCAGACCTTCGAAGAAGCGGATCGACGGTTTGTTGTTCAGGTCGTAGACCAGCTCGACGTAGCCGCGCAGGAGATCCGGAACTTTTTGATATAGCGGCTCGAGTGACGATCCTTCGGCCTGGGCTGCGAGCATGTCGTCGAGGTCCTTGATCGCCTGAGCGAGTTTGATCGCGGTGTTCTGTTCCTGCAAGGTCCTATCGTAGAGCGCTTTGATCTCGCCCACTCTGCTCGGCGCGTAATTGATGAATGGACCACCGAGCATCGCGGGATTTTTGAGCGCCGAGACGTGCAGCTCGGGATTGGCGATGAAGGATTGCATGATCTTCAGGTGCTGGTTGGTGATATACATCGCCACCGTCGCCGGCGAGATCAGGTAGGGCCAGCTATACCACTGGTTCGAAAGCGGCTCTACGAGGACGTTCTGCTTCAGGTACATGTTTGAGTTTTGCATTGTCTTCAGATAAGTGTTTGAGGTTGGGTATCTTATTTATCTGAACGCCGAAGGCGTTCGCTAATTTCAGCCCAGGGTTGAAAGCGCAGCGACAACCCTGGGTACGCATCATTAATAAGAGCATTAACGCTGAAAGCGTTAGGCCTGTGCTCTGACGCGTTCGCAACGCTTTCAGCGTTGAATCAAATGGTGTGATGAAATCCCAGGGTTGAAAGCGCAGCGACAACCCTGGGTACGCATCATTAATAAGAGCATTAACGCTGAAAGCGTTAGGCCGGTGCTCTGACGCGTTCGCAACGCTTTCAGCGTTGAATCAAATGGTGTGATGAAATCCCAGGGTTGTCGCTGCGCTTCCAACCCTGGGCTGAAATTAGCGAACACCTTCGGCGTTATCGAATTTCAGTTCGGAAATTCGGGCTTCGGGGTTGGCGACGATTGCGTTGAGCAGGCGCACATAACTATTGAGCCAGCGCGAAATCGTTGGGGCGTCGAAGAGGTCACGTCGATAGAACATATTGGCCATCACGTCCTGCTGAACTTCGTCGATCGACAACCGGACTGCCGCGCCAATCACGAGATCCTCGTCGGGAACAAGCATCTCGACCTTGAGATCGTTTACGTTCTGAACGAGCTCGCGAGTGTTGTTGTTGTCATTCGTTACGGAGAGATCGAACACGATCGGGTATAGCTGCTTGTCGACAATGCCGCTGCTCTCGCGAACCATCTGCTCGACGAGGTTGAACGGCACGTCCTGATTTGCCAGCGCGTCGAGACTCACCTGCGACACTCTTTGCAGCGCCTCGCGGAACGTCGGATCGCCGGAAAGGTCCGTGCGCAACACGAGTGCGTTCGCAAAGCTGCCAATCAGCCCTTCAGTCTCTTGTCGCGTCCGACCAGCCACGCCCGTCGATACGGCAATGTCGTCCTGCTCGCACCAGTGAGACAGCAACACCTTGAACGCGGTGAGCATGCTCATGTACAAGCTGACATTTTCCTGCCGCGTGAGTGCTCGAAATGCTTCGACAGTCGCTACCGGAAGAACCACCGTCTCACCACCTCCGCGCGTTGACGCGACCTCAGGAAACGGACGATCGGTCGGTATGCTGGTTGGCTTGAAGTTTTTGGCAAGGCGCTGGCGCCAGTGATCCATTTGCGAGTCGAGCTCTCCGCTTGCAAACCGCTGCTGCTCCCAACGCGCGAAATCCGCGTACTGAATCGGCAGCGGCGGCAGCGGCGAAGACGCGCCCTGGAGGAATGTCGAATACAACACGGTCAGTTCCGTGATGAAGACATTCATCGCCCACGCATCCGAGATCAGTTGGTGCAACACGATAACCAGGATGTGGTTCTCTTCATCCTGCCTGATCAACAGCGCACGAACCAACGCGCCCTCACTAATCAAAAACGGTCGCCGCACTTCACTCAAGTACAATTGCTGCGCCTTATTTTCGCGCTGCTCCTCCATACTGACGTCGATCTGAGTCAGCACGAACGGCTGCGGCTCATTCACTACCTGCACCGGCTTGCCATCCCGCACCGTGAACGACGTCCGCAACGTTTCGTGACGTCGAACCATCTCGTCAAACGCTCGCTGCAAAACCTCGACATTCAGTGGACCAGTCAGTCGCAGAACTGAACGCATCGTGAAATGCGTCGTGCCGGGCTTCTGCTCTTCCATTCGCCAGACGCGCTCCTGCGAAAGCGACAGCGGATTCACGTCTTCCGGTTCGGAGACAGCCTGATCGAGAAGCTCGACGGCAGTTTCATCCAGCAGCGATTCGAGACCTGACAACAGCGACTCAATGTCTTCGCTCTCACGCGAGTCGAGTGTTGGACCAGCGGCTTTGCTTCTCACCGGTATTCGATCCGCGGAAGCAGAAGCAACCGGCTCGCTACCGGTTAGTTCAGCAAACGTCGCGATCGTCGGCGAATCAAACAGCGCGCGCAGCGGCAGATCCACACTGAACACGTTGCGCACTCGCGAGATCACCTGAATCGCAAGCAGCGAATGCCCGCCGAGATCGAAGAAGTTGTCGTGTATGCCAACTCGTTCAACTCCCAGCACCGCTTTCCAAATGTTCGCCAGCTCGCGCTCGGTTTCGTTTCGTCCTTCCTGGTACTCGCTCGCTTTTCGCTGATCGTCGTCTGCATCAGGCAGCGCACGTCGATCGACCTTCCCGTTATCCGTAACCGGAAGCTCTTCAAGAAACACATAGCGCACCGGCACCATGTACTCCGGAAGCTTCGAGCGCAACTGTCCCTTGATCTCTTCACTCGTCAGTTGCCTGTCTTCCTCGCGAACGACATACGCTACGAGCGCACGTCTTTCAGCTTCACCCTTGACGACGACCACACACTGCCTGACTCCACCACCAGCGTTGATCGCAGCTTCGATTTCGCCGAGCTCGATCCGGTATCCGCGAATCTTCACCTGCTCGTCGTTGCGGCCTATGTACTCGATGTTCCCATCGGGCAAATACCTGGTGAGATCGCCGGTCTTGTACATCCGCTCACCCGCGGTATTAGCAAACGGATCTGGAACAAACCTTTGCGCCGTTATTTCGGGACTGTTCACGTAACCACGCGCCAGGCCTGCTCCGGCAATGTAAAGTTCACCAGTAACACCGATCGGCACCGGTTGTAGATATCGATCGAGAACGTAGAGTCGCGTGTTCTGTATTGGTTGGCCGATGGGTACTGGTCCTGTATCGGCGGCATCGCCGTTCACTTCATAAATACAGCAGCCGACGACGGTTTCGGTTGGTCCATACTCGTTGATGATCCTGGTCTGGGGAGCATTCGTTCGCCAGAAGTCCAGCTTCTCGTTGAACAACGCCTCGCCACCGACAACGAGAGTTCTCACCTTCCCGGCGATCTCAGACGCAGGTAACAACTCCGCCAACAAATCCAGGTGCGCGGGAGTGATCTTGATGAGACTGAAATCAGTGTCGTTTCTCAGTGCGAGCGCGAGTGAATCGACGCCGTTATCCGGCGCTGCAAGCACAACAGACTTTCCCGTCAACAACGGCGTGAACAAACTCGTCACCGTCAAATCGAAAGAAACAGGCGAATGACACAGCGAACCTCGCCCGTCGCCGGCGCCGTAGTACTCGCTGGCCCAGTTCAGATAATTCGACAGCCCGCGATGCGTGACCATCACGCCTTTCGGCTTTCCGGTAGATCCTGAAGTGTAAAGAACGTACGCGAGATTTTCGGCGTTGACTGTCACGCTCGGTCGTCGATCGTCGTAGCCTTCGATCGCATCCCATTCAGAGTCGAGGCAGAGCACCTGTCCAAAGTAAGACGGAAGATCGTCGACGAGTTTGTCCTGCGTCAGGATCACCGGTGGAATGGCTTCGTCGAGAATGAACGCGAGGCGCTCGAGCGGCTGCGAACTGTCAAGCGCGACATACGCTGCACCCGCCTTCAGTATGCCGAGCAAACCGATCAGCAACTCCGCGGAACGTTCCATGTAGATCGCGACTTTGACTTCCGGCTTCACGCCCAACGAGACGAGATAGTTTGCGACCTTATTCGACATCTGATCGAGCTGTTCGTACGTCAGCACGCGATCGCCCGAGACAAGCGCCGTCGCGTTCGGAGTCGCCTGCGCCTGGTCCACGAAGAGATCCGTGATGCGCGGCTGGCTGACGTGTTTCGTCACGCGCGGGTTCCACTCTTCCAGCATACGTGTTTGTTCGTGCTGCGAGAGCGCGTTGAAGCTGTGATGAAGCTGTTGCGGATCGCCGGCCATGGCGGCGAGTGTGTTCACGTAGTATGAAGCAATAGCGTCAACCTGTTCGGCCGGCAACTCTTTCGGGTGATAATTCAAACCGAGTCGCACGTCGGACGAAGCGAGGTCCAGCGAGAACTGGGCCATCATCGTGAAGTTGGTCTCTTCGTAACCTTCGTAGTCGACAACGTCGACCTCTTCGATGCCTCTGAGCCGCTGGTAAACGTGGTAATGCATGAAGTTGAAGTTCGTTTCAAACAGCGGCTGACCACCGTTCTTTCGCTGCAACTCCGCGAGCGGGAAACGTCTGAACGGCAGCAACTCTCTTTCACGCATGAACGTCTCGCGCACGAGGTCCATCCACGTGCCTTCTGCGAGGCTTTGTCTGAAAGGCACTGCATTCAGGAACAATCCCAAAACCTTGTCGCCATCGGCCTCTTCCGGCCGTCCATTGGAGATCAGACCAGTCATCACATCCGTGTGGCCGATCAGCATTCCCATCACCTTCATGTGCGCGGCAAGCAGAACGCTCTTGATCGGCACTGAAGCAGATCGCGCCAGGTCTCTGAGACCAGCGGAGACTTCTTCCGGAATCTGGACCACCTTGAATTGAGCCTGCGTCGCGTTTTCGTCTCGATAAGACGACGGCCAGCGAGGCAGCATTGAAATCGAAGTGTCGCCGAGCACGCGGTTCCAATATTCCTGTGCCTGCTCCGATTCGAGCGTCATTTTCTCGAGCGAGACAAAGTCTCTGAACGACATCGTCAACGGCGGCTCGGGCGCGAAGTCGGGATTGTGAAGCAGCGACAGGTAACGCTGGAATAGCTCGGTCAGCAGCGTTGCGGCGCTCCAGCCATCGAGGATCGCGTGGTGGAAGACCAGCATGAACTGAAATTCGTCGTCGCTGCGACGGATGATGTGAAAACGGTGCAACGGCGCTTGCTCATAATTGAAGTGCAGTTGCTTTTCGTCTTCCAGCCGTTGCTCCACCGCGATTCTGAGTTCCTCGTCCGCGAGATGACTCAGATCTTCAAACGCGATATTCGCGGGCACACTCTTATGCACGAGCTGAAGCGGAACGCTGAACCGGCGCAGGTCGAACGACGTGCGCAACTCGGGATGGCGCGCGATAGTCTGGTTAACAGCCTTTTCCAGCATGGCTTCATCAAGCCGCGCCCTCATGCGGAAGCTGTGCATGTCGTGATAGACGGCAGAGTCAGGATTGAATTCCGTGTGGAAGATCATGCCCGCCTGGAGTTTGGTCAGCGGATAAGCATCTTCAACATCGTCGCCGAGCATCGCCCGATCTACGTCGGACATGAGACTGAACGGTGCAGTCTTCACTGCTTCGATCGCACCGGCGTCAGCAAACGCTACGACGCGCGCTAACTCACGAATCGTGTGGTGCTGGAACAGATGGCGGTTTTCGATGTTCAGACCTTTGCGCAACGCCTTCGCGCGCACTTGAATGCTGCGGATCGAGTCGCCACCGAGTGCGAAGAAGTTGTCGTCGATACCGACGCGCTCGAGGTCGAGGACTTCGGCCCAAATCGCGCACAGCGTTTCTTCGATCAGCGTCCGTGGTGGGATGTAGAGCTCGTCGATGTCAGGACGGACCCCGTCGGGTGACGGGAGCGCCTTGCGATCAACTTTGCCGCTGCGAGCGAGCGGGAACGCGTCAAGCTTGATGAAGTAGGCAGGGACCATGTAATCCGGAACCTGCATACTGACGAAATTGCGCAGCTCACCGGTCGAGACGCTTCGCTTCTTATCAATTACGACGTAGGCAACGAGTCGTTTCTCACCACGCTTCTCTTCGTGGGCCAGGACCAGCGCCTCACGCACTGACGGATGCTGCCGCAGCACAGACTCAATCTCTCCCGGCTCGATGCGGTAGCCGCGTATCTTGACCTGTTGATCGTTGCGTCCGAGATAGTCGAGGCCGGCGTTGGAGCTGAGGCGAGCCAGATCTCCGGTCTTGTACATTCGCGCACCCGGAGTTGTGCTGAATGGATCGGGGACGAAGCGCTCCGCCGTCAGGCTGGGCCGGTTGTGATAGCCGCGCGCCACGCCGTCGCCCGAGATGAACAACTCACCGGCGACGCCTTTCGGTACGAGCTGCATTCTGTCGTCGAGGACGTAGAGCTGTGTGTTCGCGGTGGGCCAACCGATGGAGACCGAACCAGTGGATGGCGTATCGTCGACGACGTCGTAAATACAGCAGCCGACGACGGTCTCAGTTGGACCATACTCGTTGATTATCCGCGTGTGCGGTGCGTTCCTGCGCCAGAACGAAATCGACTCCGCCATCAACGCCTCGCCGCCGACGATGAACGCGCGGCTCCAATCAGACACTGATTCAGCCGGTACTTCCTGCGCCATCATCTCGAGATGCGCGGGTGTTAGCTTGACGAAACTCAGATCGCGATCGGTCTTGACGCTCTCGATCAAACCATCAATCGGCGACTCATCCGCAATCAGTTTTACTTTCGTGCCGCTGAGTAACGGAGCAAACAGGCTGGTGACAACCATGTCGAACGTGATTGGCGAGAAGACGATCGCGCCGTTCGCGTCTTTAACTTTGTAGTAATCTCTGGCCCACCACAGATAATTAACCGCGCCGCGATGCGTGATTAGTGTGCCTTTGGGTTTGCCGGTCGAACCGGAGGTGTAGATCACGTAGGCGAGGTTTTCGGGCAATGCTGTATCGAGTAGATTATCTTTACTTTCCGCGCTGATGACGGCTTCGTCCGTGTCGAGACAGATGGCTCTCGCGATTCCTTGCGGAAGCCGATCCGCGACTTTTTTCTGTGTCAGCAAAACCTTGATGTCGGAATCCGAGAGGATATGTGACAGACGCTCTTCGGGATCACCTGGGTCCATCGGGACGTACGCGCCGCCGCTCTTTAACACGCCGAGCAAAGCGATCATCATCTCGGGCGATCTTTGCAGACAGATTCCCACGCGAACTTCAGGACCAACACCGGTTGAACGCAGATAGTGGGCCAACTGGTTCGCGCGAGCGTTCAGTTCGGAGTAAGTCAGTTGACGACCGGCAAATTCCACTGCGACGTTATGTGGGTTCGACTGAACTTGTGCTTCAAATAGTTGCTGGACGCAGATCTCGCGCGGATAATCGGCACGTGGTCCGGCGAGTGTGTTTACGAGGTTCTGTTGTTCGTGCGCGCTGAGAACGTTTAGCGCGCTGACGGGTTTGTGTGAGTTCTTGAGCGCATCGTGAACAATCTCTCTGAAGATTTCGACGAATCCTGAAGCTGTTTCCGGCGCGAAGGTCGACGCGTCGTAGTGCAGCTCGCACTTCACGCTTTCGCGTTCGCGAATGCATTGCAGGCGCAGTTTGTACGGATACGAGCAGCAATACAGATCTTTGACTCCGAAGCTAACGTCTGAGGCGACGAATGTTTCGGGACGTTCTTCAAATTCGTAAGCGACGTCGTGTTTTTCGGCGTGATGATGGCGCGGTTGTTCGGCGGCCTCTTGCACGCGGCTCTGAACCTCGCTGAATGCCGTATCGCTAACGAAAGCGACGTTGACGGGCAGCGCCTCTGCGAGTAGGCCGAACGTGCTCTGTAGTTCTTCGAACTCTCGTCCGTGCTTGAGGTACCCAATGGTGAGATCGTCGAGACTCGTCACTCGATGCAGGAACACTAACCAGCACGCTAAAACGAAACTGTTCAAAGACTCGCCGCACGTGCTGAGGTCGTCTTGCAAATTCACTTCTACAACGCGTGGCTCAAAATCTGACTCGTCTTGCGTTTCGAATGGCAACTCGATCGCCGTTGCAGACTCAGCCTGCGCCACCGCCTCGCGGTTTGATTCGATCTCCAGTTGCCACTCGGCAAACTGAGCATATTGCAACGGCTCCGAGAAAACTTGCTCGCCACGAAGTGCAGCCTCGTACGACGTGCTGATCTCCTGCGCCAGGTTGACGAGCGTTACCGAATCCGCACAGAGCGCCGGCAAGTCGGCGATCAAAAAGTGTTTCTGATCTGAGAGTGCGATTAAGGTCAGATTAAACAGCGGACCTTCAGTCAGAAGAAAAGCTCGTTGTCGCTCTTCGCGTTGAATCTCTCTCATGCGCGCTTCTGCGTCCGCGTCGCTGAGATGTCGCAGGTCTATTTCCGTGATGGGATAGAAACGAACAGGATCGCCGATCACCTGCACTGGAACTTTCACGCCCGGCATCTGATGGTAGGTAGTGCGCAGAACCTCGTGCCGGTTGATGATCTCGAGCAAAGCGTCGTTCAGGACGTCCTTGTTCAATGGACCGTCGATTGTGATCGTGCATTGCGCGTGATAGGCGTTAGATTCCTGCTGTTCAAACCACAGGCGAGTTTGCTGAGGTGATAATCTGAAGCCTTCGATGACCTGCTGCATTTTGTACCCTCTTTAGCGTGTATACAGAGAAGATCGCTCACGCAAAGCCGCAAAGCGCTAGCGCGCTTCTAAAGGACTTTCTTTGCGGCTTTGCGCCTTTGCGAGGAAATATTTTTATTGCTGGAACGGTTCGGCCATGGCGACGAGGATTTTTCGCGAACCCTCGTAAGGTGTTCGTCCATGAGCGGTGAGCATGTTGTCGACCAGTACCAGATCGCCCTGTTGCCAGTCGTTGATGACTGCGAGCTCTTCGTACACACGACGGATTTCGTCCAATGTACTCGCTTCAATCGGTGTGCCGTCGCCGTAATACGAATTCCGCGGCAACTCGTCGTTCTCATATAACGCGCGCATCGACTCGCCGAGCTCTTTCGTCAAACTCGACACGTGAAACAGGTGTGCCTGGTTGAACCAAACTATTTCCCTGGTCACCGGGTGCGTCGCAACGGCCTGACGCACCTGCGTCGTCCGTAACGACCCGTCGCCTCGCCACTCGCAGCGCATGCCGACGTTCGCGCAGTATCGCTCGACGTCCGCACGGTCGAACGTGCGAAACACCGTCTGCCACGGCAGGTCGAGATCCTTGCGGTAGTTACGTACGTACATGACGCCTTTTTCCATGAACCGATGCCGGATGCGCTTATCGATGGCTTCATAAACCTTGCGACTGTCGGCGAGCGGAGTGTGTCCGCCGATCGGCGCGGCCTCGGCGCAGAAGAAATAGACTTTCGTGGGCCACTTGTGCGAGTACGAGTTTTCGTTGTGCAGCGGGATGTGTTGGTCCGCTGGATATTCGGTCGAGGTGTAGATTCCCGGAGCGACGTCTGAACGCGGCGTGGAACGTTCGGTGTATTCCATCAACTCCGGCGAGATTGCTTTAGCGAATGATTCGAAGTCTGTGCGTGAGCGGAACGGAAAATCGCGAAACAGGATTGCGCCGTGTTTGATCAGTTCCGTTTCGATCTCGGCGCCGTTGTTCCTGGCCCAGGCGACCGGATCGAGATCGCTCCGCACCGGGCGCATGATCAATGGCAGGCTTTCTCCATCCTTCGTCACGAGTGGTTGATCACCGAGACGAACACGCTGTGGTCTAATGTCGCGAAGACTTGTCAGTGCCATAAATAAAACCGATTTCTCACGCAAAGACGCAAAGGCGCAAAGAAGTCCTTTGGAAACGGGATAGCGCTTTGCGCCTTTGCGTGAGAATTTTTTATACGCTCGCCATATCAGGCAATTGGACGGGTTTGGGTTTGATGGTGAGCAAGCGCTTGCGGCTCGAGGATTCGCGTTCGGTCTCCATCATGATCCGATCCTGTTTTTCTGCATCCGTATGAATCGCGAGCGCGCTCAATCGCGCGTCAGGTTGTTGGACGATGCTACGCAGGAGCGCTTCAAAACGACCCAACATCAACGCGATCGTCGAGTCGTCAAACAGGTCGCTGTTATATTCCATCGAGCCCACTATCGCCGCGCCCGCGTCCCAGATGTCGAGCACGAGATCGAGCTTGGC
>DATNCH010000228.1:0-2426 GCA_035571655.1 Pyrinomonadaceae bacterium | reverse complement strand
GCAAAGGGCGAGCCGCCGGTCAATCGCGTGACGAAGGAAATGCTCGCAACGATGACCTGATTGTTTGAGGACAAGCTTGACTACGTTTTCGTTAGCGGTGAATCAATCCATTGTGATTAAGAGCGCTGTGCTCCATCGCGTGCGTGTGCCGTTCGTTGAGCCTTTCCGGATCAGCAATGGTGTCGTCTCTGAGAAGGACGCGATCCTGGTCGAGTTAACGACCAGCGATGGAGTTGTCGGTTGGGGTGAAGCGTCGCCGATGTCGGGATCGTTTTACTCGTCTGACACTCCCGAGGGTTCGTGGACGGCACTCAGAGATCAGTTGGTGCCTGCCCTGGTGTCATTGGGCCATGTGGATGTTGACCGGTTCCATGAATTTCTAAGGGAGCAACCCGCCGATCAATTCTCGCGGGCGGGCATTGAAGGAGCATTATGGGACGCTTACGCAAACACGCGAGTCACGGCGTTGTGCAAATTATTCGGAATTCAACCGCGCGCCGTCCCCTCGGGAGTGGCAATCGGAATCTTCGACACGACAAACGATCTGATCGATCGCGTGCGACGTTACATCGCTGAAGGTTATCAACGCGTAAAGATCAAAATCCAACCTGGCTGGGACGTCGAGCCCGTTGCGGCCGTGCGCGCGAAGTTTCCCGAGATTCCGTTAATGGTTGACGCAAATGCTGCATACACGCCTGATGACTTGCAGATGTTCCGCGAGTTGGACCGGTTTAACCTCATGATGATCGAACAGCCGTTGGCGGCAAATGCGATTGCAGAAGCGGGTGAACTCCAGGCGCACCTGGAAACGCCTTTGTGCGCGGATGAATCAGCCGAATCAATAGCGTCGTTGGACCAGCTAATCAAACAGAAAGCGGCGCGGATCATCAACATAAAAGTGCAGCGCGTCGGGGGTCTGAGTGAAGCACTGTTGATGCTGAAAACAGCGCGTGCAGCAGGGTTACGGTGTTGGGTCGGCACGATGCCTGAGCTGGGAATTGCCTCCGCGCAGGCTTTGCACCTGGCAATGCACGAAGGCTTTTCGTTCCCGACTGATATTGAAGCATCAACGCGCTGGTATGTTGACGACGTCGTTGCGCCGGCTATCAACATAGATCAGAACGGGTTTATCCACGTTCCGCATGGCCCAGGAACCGGATTCAAGGTTTCACGCGAAAAAGTCGAGCGCTACACGATTGCAACCGAGAAGGTAGTTCCATGAAACGTTTATTCTTGCATTCACTTTTATCTTTAATGCTGCTGTGTTTGGCGATGGTGGGCGACGCCTCGGCGCAGTCGTCAAAGGATACTCCGCGTGTTTGGGAAGGACCGCTGGTTATTCCAACCTATGAACTTAATTCGCCAAACCCTTATCCGGCACTGCTCGATTGGCAGCGACGTAAGTGGCGACCGGTTTATCCGTATCCATTCCTCGATTCGCTCGGGAGTGAAAAAACAAACAAGACCTGGAAGGCGGTCTATCTTGAAAATGAATACCTGAAAGTAACGATACTTCCGGAACTCGGCGGACACGTCTATCAAATATTCGACAAGACACTTAACCGCAACATTATTTACTCCAATCCGGTAATGAAATACGCAATGGTCGCTTTGCGGGGCGCGTGGGTGTCGGGTGGTATTGAGTGGAACTTTCCCGATGGCCACACACTCACTACGGTGGCGCCTATCGATTACGTTATGCGCACTGAAGCTGACGGCAGTGCGGCCGTGGCGATCGGCGACACTGAGCGCGTGCAGAGAATGCAGTGGCAAGTGATCCTTCGCTTGCGGCCCGGCACTCGAGCGCTCGAATCAGAGGTTACGCTGAACAACCGGCGTACAGTGCCCGGACGTTACTGGTATTGGTCCACTGCGGGCGCTCCGGCCGCGGCTGATTTGCGTTTCAACTATCCGATGCGCGAAGCGTATCCGCACGCATTTTGGCCGGTGTTCAAATTTCCGATCGAAAAGGGAGTTGATATCGGCCGGTTTAGCGAAGTGCCGAACTTCCTCTCGCTTTTTGCACGCGATTCGAAGCGGGATTATTTCGGGATCTATTACGAGAAGTCTGATTGGGGTGTGGTCCATGTCGCGGATCATCGAGAGTTGCCGGGCAAGAAGACGTGGACGTGGGGCACTGATGACAACGGCGACATTTGGATCGACAAGCTGACGGATGGTGGTGGACAGTACGTGGAGTTTCAAGGCGGGCGTTTTGAAACTCAGATGGAGCATCAATTTATTGCGCCGCATCGCGTTGAACACTTCTTCGAGTACTGGTTTGGAGTGAACCGGATGGGCGGCGCGTGGAATGAAGCGACGCGTGACGCTGCTGTCAGAGTCGAGCTGCAAGGAAGTGGCGCGACGATTTCGATCGCTCCGAATCAGCGGTTCAGTCAAACAGAATTGATTTTGGCGAGCGCCGG
>DATNCH010000227.1:0-5381 GCA_035571655.1 Pyrinomonadaceae bacterium | reverse complement strand
CTACAACCGTCCACTGATCTGCACCGAATACATGGCCCGCGGCAACGGCAGTTTCTTCTTCGGTAGTCTGCCCGTCGGCAAGGCACACAACGTCGGCATGATCAACTGGGGATTTGTCCAGGGGAAGACGCAAACGCACCTGCCGTGGGATTCGTGGCAACGTCCGTATGTCGATCGCGAACCGTCGGTCTGGTTTCACGAAGTGTTTCGCAACGACGGCACGCCTTACATGCCGGAAGAAGTCGAATTCATCAAGCGGATGACGGGCAAGGTGAAAGCAAACGTGAAACGGGCAGCGAAGTAAACGTTGCAGCTTAAGAAATACTTAATCGTTCTATGCCTTCTCGCGGCGCTTTGTGCGCAGCCTCACATCGCAGTCGCACAAGCCCCGCAAACGGCGTCGATAACCGTCGATGCTCGCAGAGTTGAAAACCGCATCAGTCCCCTGCTCTACGGACAGTTTCTGGAGTTCATGTACGAGGGCATCAAAGGAGGACTTTACGCGGAGCTGATTCGCAACCGCAGCTTCGAAGAACCACCGAACGTTATCGGTCTCTCACGCAATTGGGAGCGTTATCCCGACGATCGAAACGACGATTACGCACTCACATTTCATTGGGACGACAAGCACGCTTACCCGCAACAGCGGAAGGAACATTCGCTGCGCGTCGAGGCTGGTGACGGCGTGATCGAACGTCACGGAATCTATCAGCCCCGCATTCCGATAAGGGCTGGTCTCGAGTATCGGGGTTATATCTGGGTCAGGACTACTGATTACAACGGCAACGTCACCGTGGCCCTCGAATCAGACTCGGACCAGCGTCAGGTTTATGCGACCGCTAATCTCGCGCGGATTATGAGAGGTGATTGGCGCCGGTATGAGTTCTCACTGAAGCCGGCTCGCAGCGATTCACTCGCGCGATTCGTTGTCATTTTTCCAGGACGAGGGACAGTCTGGATCGATCAAGTGTCGTTAATGCCGGCGGACGTCGCGGTGGGTGGTGTTCGCCGCGAGGTGTTCGACAAGATCAAACAACTTAGGCCCGCGTTTATTCGTTGGCCCGGTGGCAACGTCGCACAGGACTATCGCTGGATGTGGGGGATCGGACCGCGCGACGAGCGTGTTACGTGGGCCAATCTCGCGTGGAAGAACGAACCGGAGCCGAGCGACTTCGGCACAGATGAGTTCGTCATGTTTGCCCGCGCCGTGGGTGCTGAGCCTTCGATTACTGTCAATGTCGAGGGAGGCGGAGCAACGGTGGCGGAGGCGGCAGCGTGGGTTGAATACTGCAATGGACCAGGAACTTCGAAATACGGCGCGATGCGTGCTTCTAATGGTCACACGGCTCCGTTCGCTGTCAAATTTTGGGAAGTTGGAAATGAGATCTGGGGCGACTGGGTGCGGGGACACTCGGATGCCGAAACCTACGCGCGCAACTACAACCGCTATGCGCAGGCAATGCGTGCTGTCGATCCGTCGATCAAGCTGATCGCTGTGGGCGACAACGATATGAACTGGAACCGCACTGTACTGCGCGAAGCCGGGCGTAACATCGATTACCTCGCGATCCATCACTATTACGGCCGGCGCGAGATGCATGGCGATCCGTTGAACCTAATGGCGCGCCCGTTATTCTTCAAGCGCTTCTATGGGCAAGTGCAACAGTTGTTAGGAGAGTTCGGGTTAACCGATCGTGTGAAGTTGGCGATTAACGAATGGGGACTCGATCTTCCGAGTGAGCGTCAGTATTCGATCGAGTCGGCTCTCTATGCCGCGCGGCTGATGAACGTGTTCGAGCGCTCGGGCGTCGTCGGGATGAGTGCGGTGTCAGATCTCGTTAATGGCTGGCCGGGCGGTATCATCCAGGCAGGTCGACAAAGCGTTTTCGTTTCGCCGATCTATCTCGTGAACCAGCTCTACGGTGAACATCGCGGTGATCTGCTGCTGTCGACCATAGTCAGCAGCCCAACGTTCAATACATCTCGCGAGGGCACGAACATCCCTTACCTCGACGCCGTCGCAAGCCGCACGACCGATGGGAAAACCGTCTTCATCAAAGCGGTGAACACCAGCCGCACCAACGCATTACTCACAACGATCACGATCGACGGCGCGATCCCAGCCGCGCGCGCTGAGATCGAAACCCTCACTGCCCCATCAGTTAACGTCTTTAATGATTTTTCACGACCCAATGCCGTGTTTATTCAACAGAGAATGTTGCCGAGCGGACGTAGATTCAGCGTCACTTTGCCGAAGCAATCGGTATCAGTGATCGTGCTGAGGACGCAATAAACTATCGCTGCCAATAATCCGGAGACTCTTTCATGTTCGGATCGGAGCGTTCCATCCAGCGTTCAGGACGGTGCAGCTTGATGAATCCAAATCGCTCGTACAATCCGTGTGCGTCCTTCGTCGACAACACCCAGCGGCGAAATCCCTGTAGCTGTGGATGGGCGAGGACAACCTCCATGAGCCATTTTGATAACCCGTGCCCGCGGTGTTCCGGTAACACGAAAACGTCAGCCACCCATGCGAACGTGGCATAGTCTGTAACGATTCGCGCGAATCCCACCTGCTCGTCACCTTTGTAAATTCCGAACGGAAGCGAGTTCTCGATCGAGCGTTTCACCACCTCGCGCGCGCGACCTTTTCCCCAATATGAATGATTACTGATGAAGTCATGAATAAGCTCGAGATTCAGCCGAGCACGATCCGTGCTGATAGTGTATTCACCGCGTTGCCAAAGCTCTGTTTCCATAGTAGTGACCTGAAAATTTGAAATCTTCTCTGCGTTCATCTGCGGTAAATATATACGTAAAGGGTAGTAGCCGCAGAGGCGCAGAGGAACGCAGAGAAGAAATTAGGGCACTACCATACAGGAAGCAGATGACAACCGAAAATATACGCGCTAGAGTCTCCGAGCCCAGAGAAAACAGTTTCGAAATTTCCCGCGTGGTGGTTTCCCTGAGCAGTTCCCGCGTTACTACATAGAACAGCGACTTGTTCGAAAACGCAAACAGATCAGCCTTCCGGCTGTTTCTTTGGACCCTAAGTAGATTTTCTTATTGACTAAATTTCGCACTCGGAATAAATTCTGCGTCGCAATCGCAATTCGCAAACTATGCTGGCTCGTCTCCTGCTCCCGTGGAGCGAGCCCCAGCTCTTCTGAGTTCTTCTAAACTTCTTTACTTCCTGGTACGCCAAGAGACTATCAACCCAAAAAACAGCGGAGGTCCCTATGTCTTACCCCCCAAGGTTCGGTTTACGTACAGTCATCTCCCGATTAACTAAAACACATCGGCTCTTAATTATTACTTTTGGATTTGTCCTCTGCTTGGGCGCGGTGGGACTTTCAAAATCACCGGCCCTGCGACAGGCACTTCACCTTTCGCGAGCGCCTGAAGCTGCAATCAAGCAGTCTCCAGCACATACCGCAGGCAAGAGGAGCGACGTCCTTCGAAACATGGGCGTTAATCTCCGATTGAAAGAAGCGCCAAGCGTGGCAAACCTATTGGCGCCTACCGTCTCGGCAACGAAAACTGACGCCTTGTTCACCGACGTCGATGGCGATCTTCAGGCCGATCCCGGTGACACGCTCAAATACACCGTCAACATCAGCGCGGCTGGTGAAGACGCGACAGGCGTGAGCTTCACTGACACCGTTGATCCAAATACTGCTTTTGTGGGGGGAACTCTCACCGCCACTCCGGTAGCGGTTAACGATACTTATTCAGCCACCGGCAACGTCCGGATTTCAATAGCTGCACCCGGCGTACTCGCGAACGATTTTGCTGGTCTACCCAACGCGACAATCACGGGGCTTCCGAGCTCAAGCGCGAACGGCGGCAACGTAACAGTCAATGCGGACGGAAGTTTTAGTTACAACCCGCCGGCAGGTTTCGAAGGTCCGGATACCTTCACCTACACATTGACAAACTCCGAAGGCAGCAACTCAGCGACAGTCACAGTCAATGTAAGCGGAATGATTTGGTTCATCGACAACAACGCGAGCCTTTGCACGACACTGGCATCGGGTTGCGGCCGTCTCACGAATCCATTCAGCAGCTTGTCTGCTTTCGCAGCCCTCAACAACGGCGCCGGCAATAACCCGGCGGCGAATGACAACATTTTTGTGTATGAAAGCGGCATCGATTACGCGGGGCCCGTCACCCTGCTCAACGGCCAAAAATTTATCGGCCAGGACGCGACGGCGAGTCTTTCCTCGATCACGGGTCTGACACCTCCCACCGGCAGCGATCCGTTACCAGCGACAAACAGTGCCAACGGTGTGATTGTTAACATCACAAACGGCGCTGCGATTACCGTCGGATCAGGTAACACGTTACGAGGATTTACCGGAGGAAATTCGACGACGGATATCACCGGCAGTAGCTTTGGTACGTTAACCATCTCCGACGTTACTCTAAACGGCACGGGCCAGGCACTCGACCTGACTAACGGCACACTCGCTGCGACTTTCGGCAGCATTTCGTCAACCAACAGCGGCACCACCGGCATCGACCTGACCAGCGTCGCAGGCACTCTGACATCACCAACCACCACCGTCAGCAATCCGACCGGCAGTGGTATCAGTGTTGTTTCATCCAGCGGCACGCTGAACTTTGGGAATACCACGGTGAATGGCTCAGGAGCGGCTGGCGTCGTCTTAGGTGGCAGCGGCACTGGCAATACCGGTGCAGTCACCTTTGCAGCGCTCAACATCGCCCCGGATTCCGGAATCGCCGGACTCGTAGCTATCGACAATAGCGGCACCATCACGAGCACGAGCGGCACGATTACCGCGCCGAGTGCAACCGCGGTGAATATCAATCGCACTGGAGGCTCGACACCGCTCAACATGACGTTGACAGCCGTGTCGTCGAGTGGCGGATCCGCAACCGGCATGATGCTCCAGAATACGAGCGGCAGTTTCACGGTTGTCGGTGATGGCACCACCACCACCGTCGGCGGAAACGGCAGCGGCGGCACGATCGCAAACAAGAGCGGCGCGAACGGAAGCACGACAACCGGTATCGGCGTTTATCTCGACAACGCGATGAACGTCACGCTCCGTCGAATGATCATCAACGGCACGAACCAAAACTTCGGCATTCGCGGAACCAGCGTTACTGGTTTCAGCCTTCAATACAGCACAGTGAATGGCGCGAATGGCGATGACGTTTCGAACGAGGGCAGTATCATTTTCGATGGCCTGTTCGGCACGTCTGATTTCACCAATGACACAGTCAGTGGCGCGATCCAGGACAACTTGAGAATCAAAAATGCAAGTGGCGCCGGTACCGCGACGATCACGGGTTCCGCGTTCAGCAACGCGCCGAACGACAACGTGAACATTCAGGCGATCACCACCGCAAACGTG
>DATNCH010000226.1:0-7728 GCA_035571655.1 Pyrinomonadaceae bacterium | reverse complement strand
CCCGAGCGCCAATGGTGGTCGCCACCCGAGCCCAAAACGATCAGCTTCCACAGCCACCGCATCCTCCTCCACATCCACCACCGCACGAGCTGCCACACGAACTCCCACACGAGCTCCCGCAGGATGACACTCCGGAATATTCCTTCGCAGGTGGGAACAGTTGTTTCGTGTAAGCGAAACCCTCGCCGGCCAATGCTCCCACACCAAAAACCGCAGCGAGCATCATCGGTTCGACAGTCGCGCCACCAGGTTGTAAAAACGTCGCGCGATCCTTCAATTCGGAATAGAGCGTCCTGACACTTTCCAACATCTCTTTCCCGCTCTCCGTCAGCCTCGGGAACAATTTCCGCGCGACGATCACGATCGAGACGATAATCAGGACGACGAGAAAGCAAACGTTTGTTCGTCCTCGTTCGAGTGCGACGATCAATTTTGCGACACCAACTCCTCCTAAAATCAAAGCGGCAAAAAGAAAGATCACCATCCGAACTCGCACGACGTAATCATCCGGCAGGAGACCCGATTTCTTCAGTGTCTGTTCATACTCCTTGCACATCGACTTCAGCCCTGAATCATGAAACATCGACGCTGCTTCTTCACTCGAGCCGAATTTCTTGAGCAGCTCTTTCTCGATCGGTCTCCGCACTGATTCCGATTGCGCGTGAGGCGCCTTCTTCAGACGCGTACCACTGCAAGTGAGTAGTCCCCTGTCAACCAGCGACACTGCTGCAACGCGCATCGTTTCCGTTTCTCCACCACGCAGGAAGGCGATCAACAAAGGATCGGATAGATCGATCCGCGGAGTCGGAGCAGATTCAATCTTTCTGCGCAGAATGACACTGCCGACGATCACCACGGCGCAAAGCGCAACGTAAAATATGAGAAAGTCCGGACCGGAAAAATCAAAAGGATTCACGTCGGATCACCTCACTTAAGGGCAGCGGCGCGTACCCACATCAGCCGGGCTAATTCGATAAGCTGAAACAGCATCTCAGCGGCAACTCCCGCCGGCAGCGTTTGCCGTTCTCTGACGTCAGAGATGAGGTTTATTCCGACGCTGCGGTGTCCCGCTCCTGGCAACGAAGACGAAATGTATTGCAGCGCCTCCTTGGGCGACGGAGCGCTCGCTCCTTCCAATTCGAGAAGCGTGGCGGCGCATGAGCGTAGTGGCCCAGCGGCATCGGCAACAGTCGCGGCAAGTTGTTCATCCCGCAAGCCGCGCGAAATGTAGCTCTCGCGCAAACGCAGGATCAGGTTGAGTAACGTCTGCTTCAAACGAAAGATCGCGTCTTCGCGCGAAACCGAGAGGCCGGTGAATGGATCATCGCCATAGAGCACACGCCGTCGCCGGCCAATGTCTGCAAACTTGACCGCGAATGCTTGTGACGCCGGTTGAACTTCCTCCTCCAGGAGAAACATCGCTTTGAGCTTGATGGCCGCGTGGGCCAATCGCAGTGGTTCTCGCAGTTGATCTGCTTTCGCCTGGTTGAATTTGGAGAGAATGACTACGACATTGACGTCTGACGTAGGACGCAACTTCCCTTCTGCGCCACTGCCGTAAAGCACAATCGACCGCAGATCGGTTTCGAATGCTTTTTTGGTGGAATTGACGAATTCGGTAAGGACTGACTCGACTTTGGGACCATCCATGGCGCGAATTCTACATGGTTAAGCCACAGATAACACGGATTAATACAGATAAAGTTTTCATCTGCATCAATCCGTGTTATCCGCGGCTTTAATTAATCACTTCCCACAGCGAGACGGAGCGATGGTTGGAGCTGAAGACGTAAAGCGTTTTGCCGTCTTTTGACCAATCGGCGGATGCCACCGTCTTTCCGTGTGTCATCGTGATCTTACCCGTGACGTCGACGCGGATTAGCGGATGCACGACGGTCTGGAGCAGCTCCCCCGTTTGCGAGTCGAAGATCTTTGCGAACTGATTGCTGCTGGTGAGAAATATCTTCCTCGTCGGATGTGGGCGGATGGACGTGTCGTCGGTGACGATCGTCATCCCGTCATCGTCCGTGTTGCAACAACGGTATTCCTTCCCCTCTGCATAAGCCAACCTCTGCTGGAACAGCAGACGGCCGTCGTTGGCGTCGAATGCCTTCAGAATCTTTCCCATCTCGAAAAAATTCTTGGACTTGAAATCGGTGCTCGCAAGTACCTGGTTGTCCAGCCAACCCCACGACGGCAACTCGACGTCGGCTAATTGAACCTTCAACTTGCCCGTCGCAGTCTCGTAGATTTGCAGATCTTTGCCGACGTCCAACGCGAAATACTTTCCGTCAGGACTGAACTCCACGTGCGAGTCGTCGATCTTCGGTTGCGGGCGCAATTCGTATATCGGGTTGACGCCGCCGTTGATTTCCCACGCGAGCAGGCGATGTTCGGACGAAGCTGACTTGTGCTTCTTCACCATCAGCAGGAATTGTTCGTCGGGACTGATCTCTATCTCTCGCGTTTTGAACTGAAACTTCGGATCTGCGGCGGAGATGGTTTTCTCGAGCTCTCCGGTTCGGGTTTTCCAAATGTGGACAACGGAATCACTGTCGGCGACATACTTGATGCCGAACCAGTTCTTCGACTTGCCGGACGCGGCAAAGAAACGTTCGCCGTCGTTACTCAGGTAGATCCACGTGACGTTCTCCACCTGCACGCTGTGGCGATACCCAAACGTTTCGCCATCCCAGAAGCTAACGTTCAGCGTTCTTGTAAACGCATCGACGCGGGCAGCATCCATCGTCATCAGCGTCTTGCCGTTCTTGCTCCAGGTTGCAGAGCGAATGCGGTCTGGATGGTTGAGCGACGCAATACGCTTCTCGGTTTGCAGATCAATTACCCACGCGGTCTGCTTGTTTTCGGTCTTCGTTTTCGTGCGGCCTTCGTACAAACCGAGCAGCATCATTCGGCTGCCATCGGGACTGATGGTCCAGTCGTCCTCGCTGTAGTCGCCGCGAAGATCGCGATACGGCAGATTGAGGGGCCGCGTTTCAACTACCTTGAAGCTCGAGAGGTCGAGAAGTTGAAGGTGTTGGTTGCCGATAATCAGCAGTTGATTTTTCTCTTCGAGATATTTATGTCGCCGGATCCAGTCATCGACGACGTGAAGACCAAAGTTGCCTCTGTCTTCTACAATCGGCTTCGACTGTGAAAGGGTGTTTGAAAAACAAAGAAGAACCAGCAATACAACGATCGGGAATCGCATCTCCGTCCTCCTCATGGATTGAAGAACGGGGAGAGGACCACATTCTAGTATGATTAGACCATATGCGCCATCATTTTCAGTCCGTCATATTTGATTTCGATTACACTCTGGCCGACTCGTCTCGAGGCGCCATTGAGTGCATTAATTTTGCGCTCTCTGAAATGGGACTCGCGCACGTGTCGGCGGAAGCAGCCTGCCGGACCATCGGCTTATCGCTGCATGAGACTTTTCTCACGCTTGGCGAACATCACGAGCCACCTCGATGTGATGAGTTCTACCGGCTCTTCGTGCAGCGAGCCGAGCAAGTGATGAGTAATCTCACCGTGCTTTACGAGTCGGTTCCGGCGACGGTTGAGACGCTTCGTGAAGCTGGTCTACAACTCGGGATCGTGTCGACGAAGTACCGCCGTCGCATCAGCGAGGTTTTACGACGCGAGGCGCTGATGCATGGCTTTGAAGTCGTAATCGGCGGTGAGGACGTCGCACAGCATAAACCACACCCGGAAGGGTTATTCCAAGCCATTGAAAAACTCGGGTGTTCGACTGCGTCCGTCGTTTATGTTGGCGACAGCGTGGTCGACGCTGAATTGGCCCAACGAGCAGGCGTGCCGTTGATCGTTGTGCTTTCCGGCGTCACGCCGAAGGACGACTTCCACAGGTATGAACCTATTGCGGTGCTGGAAAGTATCAGCCAGCTTCCGAAGGTTCTCTTAGTCGAAGACCATTAAAGGGAATGGGCGGCCTGTGTCCACCAGATCTTCACATTCAGGGGGAAGTGTTGTGAATGTTTAGGTTGGTTGAAAAACAGTTTGAGAAAGTTTTTGCGGGTTGTACAAATACCCATTGAATTTGTGTGCGGGTCCGTACGCCACCGAACCGATTTTCAACGCCTTCGCTGCTACCCTGCCCCTACTTCCCCTAAAGAACTCAGCCTGCAAACAAGGAGGGTATCAATGAGTAATCAGCAGTTAATAAAGTCTGCCCACATTTGGGGTCTAGCCGTGCTTCTTGCGTGTGGGCTATGGACTTTTTCCGGAACCGACCTGAAAGGTCAGGAACAGAACCAGAACCAGAACAGTAACAGCAACACCAGCAACGCAAACACGATGCAAAACAAGAATTCGAACATGCGCGCCAATCGCAACACCGGCGCCACGGGCGAACAGACCGGCATGGCGAATTTGAGTTCGCAGGATCGAGACTTCATGATGGACGCAGCAACGGGCGGCATGATGGAAGTTGAACTCGGTCGCGTCGCAGCGCAACAAGGTACGAGTGATGCTGTGAAGCAGTTCGGCCAGCGGATGGTGGACGATCATACGAAGGCAAACACGGAACTCATGTCGTTGGCGTCGACTAAGGGTGTCACGTTACCGACGGCGCTCGACGAAAAGCATCGCGCGGAGGTGACGAAGCTTTCAAGCATGACCGGCGCGGAGTTTGATCGCGCGTACTCGAAGATGATGCTTAGCGACCATAAAAAAGATGTTAATGCTTTCGAAAAGGAGAGCACGAAAGGTAACGACGCCGATCTAAAAGCGTTTGCAACTACGGCACTCCCGACTCTGCGGGAACATCTGCAAATGGCACAAGCGCTCAATCCCAAAGAAGGCGGCAACAGCAACAACCACAACATGAACAGCAATCGCAACATGAACGGCAACAGCAATTCGAACCGTCCATAGTTTCCGATAGCGCATCACTAAATCCGTACATCCGTGGCCCAGCAAACAGGCATTCAACGCTGGGCCACTTTCTTGTGTATAGACACCCAAGCCCGAGCGGTTGCACAGAGAGGACGGGTTGTGTAAGGTGAGGCTATCCAGACTGACGATCGAAGTCGATGAACCCCCTTTGTTTTATCGTCGTAGTTGCGCGCGCGGGCATTCTCGTCTGTTTGGTATCACTGTCGGTCGCCGCACAGCAGGCTGATCCTCAGGCTCCTGTCGTGGTCCAACCCGGTGCACCGGGCCAGCCGACACGGATACTGCCGCCCTCGACCACAGGCACCTTGCCGCCAATTTCGCCTGCCGATGTTCAGTTCATGCAGGGCATGATCATGCATCACGCGCAAGCGGTTGAGATGACGGCGTTGATCGACTCGCACACCGAGAACAAGGATCTGCGAACGCTCGGCGCACGCATCAGCAGGTCGCAATCAGACGAAATCGCGTTTATGAAACGCTGGCTCACTGCCAGGGGCGAACCGGTTTCACACGCAATGCCGGAAATGCACGGGATGCACATGCCCAACCATCAGATGTTGATGCCGGGAATGCTTACGGCTAAGCAGATGGACGACTTGAAGAAAGCAAAGGGACCGCAGTTTGATGAACTGTTCCTGAGAGGTATGATTCAGCACCACAATGGCGCGCTAACCATGGTGAAAGACCTCTTTAACACGGCCGGCGCCGGGCAGGATGCTGAGGTATTTAATTTCACCACCGACGTCGACAGCGGCCAACGCGCTGAGATCAGAGTGATGCAAAAAATGTTGGGCGAAAAGCCATAGATTAGGTAGGAAAAACTATGAATAGTGTAAACATCATCGCCTTCCGCTTGTTACTGACTTCCCTTCTTCTATGCTCGTCGTTTTTATTGGTAACACGGGCGCAGACGCCGTCGCCGTCACCTTCGCCTTCGCAGCCTTCGTCTTCGCAGCCGGCCACGAAGCCTGACGACAAAGCCGCGAAAGACGATGGGAATCCATTTGCTCCTGAACCAGCACCGCCGCTACCGGCGGGGATGACGGGTTCAGACACGACTGATCCGCGATACAAATTGAAACCGGGAATCTACGACGCCGGCGAAGCAGCAGTGGGCATCAAGCATCTCCTCCTGCTCAAAAAGCCGGAGGCGTTCCAACTCGGCGCCAGCGATCCGAACGATCCGAAGGTGCAGAAAGTGCTTGGCCTATTCGGCGCGAACGCCAGCGACCTCGCGAAGATTCCGAAACCGGTGCAGTTAGTGACTGCGCAACTCGCTTTTGCACACTCCGACATGGCATTCCAGGGCAATCACCTGTTTCTCGGAAACTTCTATGGGATGAACATCTACGACATCTCAAATCCCGCGAAGCCCACCTTGTTGACTTCGATGGTGTGTCCGGGTGGACAAGGCGATCCTTCGGTCTACAAAAACCTGCTGTTCATGTCGGTCGAGATGCCGAACGGCCGGTTGGACTGTGGGACTGAAGGGTTCCCGCCGCCACCTCCGAAGCCAACGCCGTCGCCGGGAGAAGAGCCTAAGTTCAGCCCGCCGCCCGCGCAGAAGGATCGTTTCCGCGGCGTGAGAATTTTTGACATCAGCGACATCCGAAACCCGAAACAGGTGGCCGCGGTGCAAACTTGCCGCGGGTCGCACACGCATACGCTCATCGTCGATCCGAATGACAAGGACAATGTCTACATCTACGTCTCGGGAACATCGTTCGTCCGCCAACCGGAAGAGTTGGCCGGGTGCTCGGGTGAGGCGCCTGACAAGGATCCGAATACGGCGCTGTTCCGGATTGAAGTGATCAAAGTACCGCTGGCGTCGCCGCAGGATGCGAAGGTCGTCTCGAGTCCTCGGTTGTTTATGGATCCGCGGACGGGTGTTCTGAACGCTCTTACCAACGGTGGCAGTCATGGCAAGGACGGGGCGGAAAAGCCGCAGGAGTCCAACCAGTGTCACGACATCACCGCCTACTCGGCGATGGGGCTCGCCGCCGGTGCGTGCTCTGGAAATGGACTATTGCTCGACATCAAAGATCCCGCGAACCCGAAGCGCCTCGACGCAGTGAACGATCCGAATTATGCGTACTGGCACTCGGCGTCGTTTTCGAACGATGGAAAGAAAGTTTTGTTCACCGATGAGTGGGGCGGTGGACTCGGCGCGCGTTGCCGTCCGAACGATCCGAACAAGTGGGGCGCGGATGCAGTGTTCCAGATCGAGGATAACAAGTTGAAGTTCGGGAACTACTACAAGATGCCGGCAGCACAGGGTGATAGCGAAAATTGTGTTGCGCACAATGGATCGCTCATTCCGATCCCTGGGCGCGATGTGATGGTCCAGGCATGGTATCAGGGCGGGCTCTCGGTCGTGGACTTTACCGACGCGAATCATCCGGTTGAGATAGCGTACTTCGATCGCGGGCCGATGTATCCAAACATGCTCGCGCTTGGCGGGTACTGGTCTACGTATTGGTACAACGGGCGTATCTGGGGTTCAGAGATCGCTCGCGGCTTGGACATATTTGAGCTGACGCCGACGAAGTATCTTACGCAGAACGAGATCGACGCTGCGAAGACGGTTCATTTGAGCGAGTTGAACGTGCAGAACCAGCAGAAGATCGAGTGGCCGCACCAGTTGGTAGTGGCTAAGGCCTACATCGATCAGTTGGAGCGCTCGAAAGCACTGCCGGCGGATCGCATCGCGTCGCTGCGCCAGGCGATTCAAAGCGCTGAGCATTCAAACGATGGAGCAGCGCTGGCGAAACTCAAAGAGCTGGCGCCATCGTTAGACGAGAGCGCCGGCAC
>DATNCH010000225.1:0-38300 GCA_035571655.1 Pyrinomonadaceae bacterium | reverse complement strand
GATTTTGGTGGAAACAGGAAAGGAGAATGTGGGTGGGTTCGTGAGCCCATTCTCGGTCCACCCACATTCGAAACACAGGGAATACCCCCCTCTCGCTCGATAAGTACCCTGTGTCTAATTGAAGAAGAACATCTTTGACTACACAGCTACGGATATTAGCCGGCCGCGCCACTTATTTCTTTCAGTTTGTTGTCGCTTTTATCAGCTATTTGCGGTACTGAAACCCCTCGATCGAGATCCTGGTAGAACTCCTTTTCACCACCTTCGAAATGATGACCACTCGCCTTGACAGCGTAGAAGTGTTTGGCGCCGGCCGCCGCTTCGTAACACGCCTGTGCTTCGCTGAAAGGCGCAAAACTGTCGCTCGTTGCATTAACAAAAACGATCGGCGTTTGATTCAGTTTCTTCAGGTACTGATGTGCGTCGAAAAGCTTTTCGCGTGGCATTCCGTGTGTGACGTAAATAACAGCATCAGCCGGTCTCCACGCGAGCTCGCCATACCTCGCCAGACTTATCGCAACGACCCTGCTAACAGGAACAGTGAACTCAGGTTGAGACGCAACGATGACGCTGTAGCCCGCGCCGAGTGACCAGCCCGCCAACAGCAATGGCGCTTTGGCGTCGACGCCGGGTCGAGAAATAGCGAGTCGAGCAAGTGCGTCGTAGTCGAGCGTGAGTTGCTCGGGTGAAATCGGGTTTTGTGGTGACGCAAAGTTCACCAGGTATTCTTTTATGTCGATACCGACGACCGTGATGCCGCTCGCTGCCACATGCGCGGCAATGTCGGCGCAAAACGGGCTCCAGCCTCCATCGCCACTCGTAAACAGAAACAGCGGTTGATTCGCGGCATTCTCTTGCTGGTAGAGCTGTAGATTGAGAGGTGGACCATTGCGAATAGTCGCTTGAAAAGTCGAGTGTTTGACTGCGTGCGACAGTTCTTCACGAGTGACGTGATGGTAGAAGCCGTGATACCACCTCACTGCGTATACTGATGCGGCGCAGAGCAGGATCAGACCACAGATAACACAGATGAAAGCGGATTTTCTACGGGTCATCTTTTCGTATCTCTCATCCACGTGACTGCGCCGCTGAGTGCCGCATAAAACTCTTCGCGGGCGCCGCTGAAGCGGTGATTACTGGCTTTGAGCAGCACATACTTCTTCGGATCTCTGGCAGTCGCAAACAACATGTTGCCAACCTTCTGCGGACTCGCCGTGTCAGACGTGCTTTGAATCATCACGAGCGGCACGGGAGAAATCTGGGCCAGCACGTCCTGGCTGCGAAATCCGTAAAGCGCATTTCCTTCACTGTTCAGGTTTGCGTGATTTGCGCCAATACCACTGACGAGCTGGTTCTGTTTTGGCAAGCCGATAGAAATGACCCCGGCCCAGTTGGCCCGCGTTTGCGCATCCGAGCCGACCGCAATGGCGAAGCCCGCGCCGAGTGACCAGCCATAAACATAGACCGGCGTGGCGGAATCGACCTTCGCGTAAACACGCAGAGCGCGTGCGACGTCGGCATAATCGTGTGCGAGTTGCTCGATCGAAAGCGGGTGGTCTACCGACGAAAACTCACGCAGATAAACCTTCGAATCGATCCCCGCGACGGCAAATCCCATGTGCGCCAACTGTCCTGCCGTACGCGGCGCCAGTCCGCGCCAGCCACCGTCTCCACACGCATAGAGCGCGGGTATTGCTGGACCATCAGTTCGCGGGCGATAAAAGTGCACTCTGAACTGTTGGCCTCGAACGCTAACGTCGCGATCTTGTGTGACGACGTCAGCCCAGGTCTTTTCGTCGTCAGGGTCGTAGTGATCTGAGGGCTCCTGCGCGCAAAGACGCGTTACGACGAGGAGGAAAGCAATGCCCAACAGAATCCAACGATGAATGAGGCAGCGTGTTTCCATGTTTTGATCTTTTCCTGAAAACCTCTCCGCCCGAGTAACGTCTCGAGAGTGATCGCGTTACGCACCTGAACGACTGCGTAAAGCATGCTCAGCGATAACCGGCGTTGGTTGAAACAAAAATAGCGTGGCTCCCATGTGTCCGGGTGATACTTGGCTTTATAGCGGTACAGGAGTTTGAAATCGTAGTTAAGGTTGACGCGCTCGTAGACGAACCGCATAAGCCGCGCCAGCACGGGATGGTTCTCAAGATCCGGATCGTCGAGCAGCGCCAGCGGCGCAAGCCCCATCGATGCCATGCGATAACCCTCTTCCCGCAGTAGGCGAAGGATCTCTGCGGTCAGGAGTTCCATTGTTCCACGCACGGCATCGGGCCTGCGCCGCGTTACGTCGAGGTAATAACCACTGCGTCCGTAGATTGGTTCGCAGACGATGAACCCCTCGATTCGTGTTTTAGAGCGCGCGATGAAGTAACGCTTGGAAGACGGATGGTCCAGGCCCAGCGAACCCAGTACGAAACCGAATTCGTGATTTCCTTTGCGTTTGAGCCATTCGTCCGAGATCTCACGCAACTCTTCGTTGACTGCTTCTGCACCGATTGCGAACGGGTCGTGCTCACTTACCGCGACCCCAGCGCGTCTTGCCTTGTTGGTCGCAGCCCGGACCAACTCCATCCTTCCACCGGCAAGTGTGAAATGGTCCAGATTGAATATCGCTTCTTTGCCGATCTGTACGTCGGCAAAACCCTCCTGACGGAATGCGTCTAACACGGAGGGCGAAACCTGGTACGCGCCCACCGGCTTCCTCATGGCACTCGTGAAATCATGAATCAGCCGGCCCACCTGGTGCGGCGCGCATACAGGATCACCAGCAATCAGCGCTACTCCCGCGCTAACCTGGTAAGCCAGAAATCCATCCACGCCAGGCGACGTGAAATAGGATTTCTGTCCCTCGAGCAACACATACGAATTTGAGCTTGCGCCATAACGCCGGACCCACGCATCGAGTTTTGCTTCGGGTATTTGCATACGTCGAGAATCATCAGTAGCTCAATTTATTTCTTTTGTAGTGTCGATGATGACGGTGGTGTTTGTGATGATGCGTGCGTGTGTGGTTCCGGTCACGCGCGCTCGCCGAGCCGGACGGCGAACCGAATGTCGCCGCACCGAACAGCAAGGCGGTTCCCAGGACAAGTGAAACTAGTGTTTTCATTAGTCAAGTCTTCCTTTCAAAGATATCGAGTTCGGGATCGCATTTCGCAACGGTCATGCCAGCCACAAATGGGTCGATTGCAGGGGAGTGAGGCTAATTTGGGCCACTTCGAAATGTGACGGGTTTGTTGAGGCTACAAAAACGCCACACGAGCCACTGCCAGGAAACGGCACGGCTTTGCGCAAGTGGCAAAGCTGATTTGTTTTCTCTGCGGCCTCTGCGTATCTCTGCGGCCCTCTGCGTTGAAAGGCCCATTAACCGCAGAGAACGCAGAGATACGCAGAGGGCCGCAGAGGAAAGACTTCCATCCCAACTTGATTTTTTGTGGAAAGCTAAAAGGCACAAAAACTTGAAAGATTAAGCGGAGCGATTTGTGCATTGTGTGTGTCTGATGCCGAAGTTTAGGCTCCACATCAAGACGGCGTTGCTGAGTTCCATGGTTATCGTGGCCATGTTGATGGCCGCCCTCGCAATCACCAGCGCCGCGATCGCCAACATCGAGCGCAACGACGACGAGACGCTCGCGGAGATCCAGGCCCGCGATCTGGCGCAACACATCACCGACATGGGATCCCACGATCCCGAAACCCTGGCGCGCTCTGCCAACTTGATCAAAGGCTCCCGGCCAAACATCACGACCGTCCGTATCTGGCACCTGTCAGGGGGAGAGTTCGTCGAAGAGGCCGCGGCAAACGGAAGCGCACCCGCGACTCCGATACCCGAAGCCACGAAAACCGCGCTACGCCGCGGCAGCGCGATTCCGTCGACTTCAACGCAATCGTTATTTCGCGTCTTCGCAATTACGACCGAGAACGGCCGGCCAAGCGGTGCTGTCGAGATTGTTCAGCGTTTCGAGAACGTCTGGGCGGTGGCTTTTCATTACTTGAAAAGCGTCATTTGGATGTCGCTGATCGCAATCGCATTGGTAATGCTGGGGACTTACTTCCTGCTGCGGCAACTACAGTTGACCACGCAACTCGAGACCGAGCAGGGCATACTTCGCGAGCGTGTTCGCGAGGCCACGCTCGAGCTGCGGAACCGCAATCAGCTACTCCAGGAAACCAACCTGGAACTGTGGCACACAAACCGGCGCATGAATGAGCTGGGACGTCTTGCGGCTGCGGGTCAAACCGCGGCTCACTTCGCGCACGAAGTGGGAACGCCGCTCAATCTCATTAGCGGGCACGTGCAGTTGTTGAAATCAGATCTCGATCGCGATCCGCGCGACGCTGAGGCGCGCATAAAGACCATCGGCGCGCAGATCGAGCGTATCGAACGAATTGTTCGACGAATGCTGGACAAAACCAGGTTTGAAACCGAGCTTTCGCCGCTCGATTTGAACGTAGTGTTGCGCAAGTTGTGTGACGCGATGTTGCCGGCATTCGATAAGCGCAATATCCGGTTGGTGGAAACGTTCGCCGACAAACTTCCGCTGATGGCGGGTTCGTCAGACCGTTTGCAGCAACTGTTCCTGAACCTCGTTAACAACAGCCTCGATGCGATGTCGGAAGGTGGAGAGATTCAGATTAAAACAGCGCTCGCCGGCAAGCACGGGAAAGCGCAGCGCATCGTGGTTGATTTCACTGACACGGGTTCGGGAATGACTCCCGAGGTAATGAGTCACATCTTCGATCCGCTCTACACAACGAAAAGCCGAGGCCACGGAACCGGGCTGGGGCTCGTAATTGTCAATCAAGTCGTAACTGAGCTCGGAGGCACAGTCGAAGTGGAAAGCGAGCTGGGAAAAGGTACGCGGTTCCGTCTGACTTTTCCGGCGATACCGAACGATGCGCCATCTGCGGTTGAGACCGACGAGCATGAGGTGAGCCTGGCGTGAAACACATTCTTGTTGTCGACGATGATCAGGATTCATGCGAACTGCTGCGCGAGATCTTTTCCGCAGAAGGATGGCACGTCGATACGGCGCTGAGTCCGTCACAAGCGTTCAGTGTGGCGGAGAAGGAGAAGATCGACCTCGTCGTCAGCGACGTAAACCTCGAAGCAAATCAGTCAGGCCTGGATCTGTTGAAGGATCTGCGAACGCAATGTCCGGTAATTTTGGTAACGGGTTTTGGAACACTCGATTCAGCGGTCGAAGCGGCGAGGGAAGGCGCGTGGGATTTTATTTCGAAGCCTTTCAAGGTTCAGGAAGTCGTCGCGATTGCGCGCCGTGCGCTTGAACACGAGCGAAACAGCGGCAGCGCCAGTCGCGGTGCAGAGCGAATCTCCGCACGTTACGAGCAGGGAGGGTTGCTGGGACGTTCGCCCGTGATGATCGGGCTCTACAAAGAGATTGCGCGCGTAGCGCCGACGCGGTCGACGATCCTGATCATTGGGGAGTCGGGCGCCGGAAAAGAATTGGTGGCCCGATCGATTCACCAGCACAGCACGCGGTCTGCGGGTTCATTCGTCGCGATCAACTGCGGCGCACTCACGGAAACACTTTTGGAAGCGGAACTCTTTGGCCATGTGCGCGGAGCATTTACAGGCGCCGTCGGCGATCGCAAAGGGCTGTGGGAAGAAGCTGCCGGCGGAACGCTTTTCCTCGACGAGGTTGGCGAGACGAGTCCCGCGTTCCAGGTGAAACTGTTGCGTGCGTTGCAGGAAGGAGAGATCAGGCGTGTAGGTGCATCGAAGGCGATACAAGTCGACGCGCGCATCCTTGCCGCTACAAACAGAAACCTGGACCAGGACGTCAAGGCCGGCAAGTTTCGCGAGGATCTGTTTTATCGCCTCAGTGTCGTGACTCTGCGCGTGCCCGCGCTCAAAGAGCGACGCACAGATATTCCGTTGCTGGCAGAGCACTTCCTTGCGACGGTGCTCGAGAGAGAAGGGCACAAGCAATTGACGTTGTCTGAAGAGAGTATCAGAACGTTAGTGGCTTATAGCTGGCCGGGTAACGTGCGCGAGCTCGAATCCGCTATCGAGTACGCTGTGCTGCACGCGCGCGGGCACGAGATCGAGCCGGAAGACCTGCCCGAAAAACTTCAGTCAGCGCAGGTGCGCGCCGCCGCTCGCTCGCCGCTGTCCGCGCTCTTCGAAGATCTCCCATCTCTCGACGAGCTCGAACGCCGTTACCTGCTTTACATACTCGAAGTCGCAGGTGGTAATCGCACGCGCGCCGCCGAGATCCTGCGCGTCGATCGGCGTACGCTCTACCGCATGATCGAGCGCTACGGGATCGACTCGAACGGTGAGTAACGTGTGGCGTGTGATGCATTTGCGGCTCAACCTGAAGCAACGGATTCTGCTGGTTGTGGCCGGCTCGATGTCGGTGATCGTCCTCGCTTCGTCCTACCTGCACAGCGGCCGAATCCGCGCGACGATCGAGAAAGATCACTACGACAGCGCGGTTAACCAGACAACTGCCCTCGGTAATCGCATTGCCAAATACGACTACTTCTCAAACCTCGAGGATCTCCAACAGGAAATGCAGCTCGTCGTCAGTTCGCGGCCTGACTTCAGACAGATTGATGTTTACGAAAACCAACAAACTGGTCCTCAGTTGATAGCCAGCACTTCAATTAATCAGGACGACGGTGAGACGTGGCTGATCACCGTCCCGATCACGAACGGGCAGCACAGCGGTTTCATCAAAGCATTTGTATTGAAGAGTTACCACCGCAAATTGGTGAGCAGCCTGCATCGCGAGTACGATCTGATTTTAATTGGCGCTGTGATCGCATCGCTGTTGTTGCTGTACTTACTCTTCGTTTATTTCTTCCAAATGAGCAAGTTGAATAGCGAGCTCGTGAAGAAAGTAAAGCTCGCCACCTCGGAACTGCGCGCCGCGAATGGAAATCTGATCCGCACGCAGCAGCGTCTATCGCATGCCGAACGAATGGCTGCGATCGGTCAGGTGACCGCGTCTCTCGCACACGAGATCGGGACGCCCCTGAACGCGATCGCCGGGCATTTGCAATTGCTTGCTCGAAATCATCCGAACAGCGTCGACACTCAACGACGTTTGAAGATTATCGATGCGCAACTCGCTTCGATCGTGCAAACAGTCAAGGGTTTGCTCGAGCGAACGCACCGCCGTCCGATCGCTCCACAACCTACAGACATCAACACCATCGTCGAGGAATTGCTGCTGCTCGTCGAACCGATGTTTGAATCGCGCAACATTCGTGTTTCGCAAACTCTCGATCCGGAACTACCTCGTGTCTCCGCCGATCAGGAGAGTCTCCGGCAGGTATTCCTCAACCTCGTGAACAACAGCGTCGAGGCAATGCCGGAAGGTGGTGAAATGGAGTTTGTGACCAGATACAACGCGCCTGCAGGGTTGATCGAAGTGCGGTTTATCGATTCCGGCACAGGCATCTGCGACGACGCCAAAGATCACCTTTTTGAGCCGATGTGGACCACAAAGAAATCCGGCAGCGGGCTGGGTCTGGCGATCGCAAAAGAGATTGTGATCGAGCACGGCGGCAAGATCGAATGCATCATGGAAGTTGAAACTGGAGCGGAGTTTCGAGTCGTCCTGCCCGTGGTCCAACGCGAAGCTGACACGGCGGAATTTACCGAGGTGACTTTGGATGCCGCGTAAGATCCCTCAGATTCTGACCGTGGATGACGATGCCGTCACGTGCGAGCTTCTCTGCGAGGTTTTTACTCGCGAGGGTTTTGAGGCGACGTTCGCGAACAGTGGTGAGGCTGCACTTGCGGCAGTCTCGCGGCAACGTCCGGATCTCCTGTTGAGTGATATTCGGATGAAAACGCGTCTCGATGGTCTATCGCTACTGGAGATTGTGCGTCGCGAGCATCCGTCTGTTCCAGTCGTGCTGATGACAGCCTTTGGTTCGATTGAGACTGCTATCAGAGCAGTAAAAGAGGGCGCGTTCGATTACATAAGCAAGCCGTTCAACATCGACGAGTTGGTGGCGATCGTACGGCGTGCACTCACAAACGGAACGGGAAAACAACTCGCACCCGAGCTCGACGACGACGAGCGCGGCTCCGGTCTTATCGGGCGCACTCCTGCAATGCTCGAACTCTACAAGTTGATTGGTCGCGTTTCAGACTCGCGCGCGGCTGTTTTGATCACTGGTGAATCTGGAACTGGAAAAGAGTTGGTCGCACGAGCTATTCACAATCACGGCGCGCGAGCGACTGAGCCGTTTGTCGCCGTGAATTGCGGCGCGCTCACCGAAACGTTGCTCGAGTCAGAATTGTTTGGACACGTCAAGGGTTCATTCACTGGCGCGATTTCCAACAAGCGCGGCATCTTCGAGCAGGCAGGTGAGGGCACAGTGTTTCTCGACGAGATCAGTGAGACGAGCCCCAGTCTTCAGGTAAAGTTGTTGCGCGTATTGCAGGAACGCGAGGTGGTTCCGGTTGGCAGTACGGAACCAATCGAAGTTAAAGCGCGCGTGATCGCGGCCAGTAATTCCGACCTGGAAAAGCTTTCCACTGCCGGCGCCTTTCGCGGCGATCTACTCTATCGTCTGAACGTCATTCAACTGCACCTGCCGCCACTCCGACAACGCCGCGACGACATACACCTCCTCGTGGCCCACTTCCTGCGGAAACACGCGACGGGTCCAGAGTTGACGATGGCTTTGGATGAGAAGACGATGCGCTGTATCACTGCATACTCGTGGCCGGGAAACGTGAGGGAGCTGGAGAATGTCGTGGAGCGGGCCATCACGTTGAGCCAGGGTGGAGTTATCACGATCGAAGATCTTCCGCAGCGCATTCGCCTGCAACAGTCGAACGACACGCCGCCGCTCTCCGCGGATGATCTCGCGGAACTCTTTTCAGGTTTACCAAATCTCGACGAGATAGAGCGACGCTACATTCTTCACGTGCTCGAGGCCACCGGCAACAATCGCAAACGCACAGCGGAAGTCCTCGGCATCAATCGCAAAACCCTCTACCGAATGGCCGCGCGATTTGAAATTGAACTCGTATCCGTGCAGGATACGAGCTAACGTGAAGACACGACTCTTTTGGATCCTATTTCTGTCAGGAATGGCAGGCGTCGCATCCTTTCTGCTGGTTGACTTGTCGGCGTTAGTGTCGCTGTTCCCGGTGCCGGCCGGATCACAAGTTCCTACCATCACACCCGCTATCAAGATCCTCAGTGTGATTCAGCCCGGAGTCTTGGTGCTGGCCGCAGTACTGATCGGGATCGCACTGTCCGCAAGAGTCGGATTATCGGCGCCTGTAGCAGAGTGCCTGGCGACTGGAAGGCGATGGATTCCGGCTTTGAGGCCGCAGGTCGTGCCCGGTCTCCTGGGTGGATTAGTTGGAGCGCTGGCTATTGTTTTGACGGCGGCAGTGTGTACGCCGTTTTTAAGAACTGACGTTGTAGAGCGCATCCGCATATTCGCCAGACTTCTTCCGCTCCCAACGCGACTTTTATACGGCGGCATAACCGAAGAGTTGTTGATGCGCTGGGGATTGATGACGCTGCTTGTCTGGGTCACGTGGCGTGTTCTACAAAGACGAGCCACCAGCCCTGGAAAGTTGTGTATCGTCCTCGCAATCCTGATCTCGTCTTTCATATTTGGCCTGGGCCATCTTCCCGTGGCGGTCTTTTTAATACCCGAGACTACTTTGGCACTGGTCCTTTTTGTAATCGTTGCCAACTCGTCTTTCGGTCTCGTCGCAGGCTATCTGTATTGGAAATACGGCCTGGAGGCCGCGCTCATCGCGCACATGTTGTGTCATGTTCTTTTGGCTACAGCGAGCTACGCCGGCGCATACTTTTAAATTGAAACAACGTGCCCATTAATCCGGCGGACGCCGCGATCCAGCCGGCCAGCGCAAGATAAATAAAGTAGCGGGGAATCGCGAGCAACGGCGGGAAGTCAATCGCGTGAGACAGTTGGAACGTGCATACCGTGTACATTCCGAATGGGAACACCATGCCCCAGTATTGCGGGTCGTATTTCAGCGGAAATCTTTTGTAGACATGTCGCCAGAATCCAAGTGCCAGGAGCAGCGGAATCCACCAGGTTCCTGCCGCCCAAAAAAATAGCGAGAAGCCCTTCAGAAACGGGACTAACTCATTAAGTAACGACCACCCAGGAGCAGCAATGATCAACCGGGCGCCGGCGAGAGTCGTGATCGCGACCGCGCCCATGTTGATCCAATAAGGTGGTGTCAGTGCGACGAGCGTCACATTTACAAATGTGAAGCGATAGAAGATCAGCGTGATGAGGGGCAGATACAACATGCAGCCGAGCAGAAACATACATAGGGTGAAAAAAAGAATTGGCTCACGGTAATTAACCAGACGGCTGACCAGTAATGTTCCGAGCACGGAAATGGATTGCGTAGCGACTACCACGAGTAGCCATCCACCGTTCAAGCCTGCCTCAATCGAAGGTTTGCTTTCACGCACGGTCACGGCGGTGAAGAACGTGTACATGATCACGAGCCACAGCCCTATGCCCGCAAGCCAAAGCACCAGTGCGGGGCGGTGCTGATCGATCACAATCAGGAGCGCACTCCCCAATACGCAAGTGCCTGCGACGACTGTAAAAAATCCCGGGCCTCTTACGTGGTCCCCGATATCCGCTTTAACTCTCGAAAAGAAAAAGAGCAGCCTGAGAATTAACAAGACGCACAGGACGACGTAAGCAAAAATATCGATGACGAGCAGGGCGAGCGAAATCGTTCTCATCCCCAGCAGAAAACAGGCGATCGAAATAATTCCCGTTGCCATTACCAGCGCGAAATATCCGGGAAACAGATCCGCTGCGGCGCGCGAAAGAGCATTTGAAGGGGGAGCGTCACTCATCTTCTGAAGCAGACTCTTCGTCACAGCGCTTGCAGTCGAGCTCGAAACCAATGCGTGACGCGCGACCTTCCGCGGTCAGAACCCAGGTGCGAGTGGTCATTGGCGGATCGTGCCGCAGGTGCTGTCGATGGCCGCACTCCAAAATCGCGCGCCAATGATGTTCGTCGTCCTGGTCGAAGTCTGTGATCTTTTGTTTCATCGATCGTGCTCGCGAACATATCCGCTGCTGGTTTTCCTGCGCGAAGTAGGTCGCCACCACTTGATGATCGACAAAGTGATCGCAAAGCAGATACCGGATGCGACGACTAGTGGCAGCAAGACGGAAAAATTACGCGCCAGTGTGGCATCAACCGTCGCGGCAAGGATCCAAAGCTGCGCGATATTAATCATTACCAGCATGATCAACCGCGCCTGCCATACTGCGGTTTGTCCTGTCTTCGATCGCCGATCCGTGATCATGTTTAGCCTCTGGTTTTCGGTGTCGATGCAGTCCTGCCGGTGGCCCAGACTTGTCCGTCACGCGTTTCGACTTCAATCACGTCCAAGGCACGTGGCGGTGGACCATAAAGAACGTCGCCCGTCGATGCGTCGAATGCGCCTTCATGACAGGGACATTCCAATCGTTGATGATCTCGCGCGTAGTAAACCGGACAACTCAGGTGAGTACATTTTTGTCCGTAAGCGTGATAGGCGCCGTCGGCAGTGCGAATCAGGATTGCAGAGTCTCGTTCCGTCGGATAGTGAAAATTCAAGCTGCTGTTAGGGCCGAGAGTCTCAGCACCGTCGATGCGTGCAGCGGCGAGTGATACTGATTCACGTGCGTCAAGTGCGCCCTTCGCCGCAAAGCCCGCCGCGCCGACAAAGAGCGCTGCTGACGTCAGTCCAAGGAAGTTGCAGAACTCACGGCGAGTGACTTGAGCCTCCTCATCGCGCTCATAAGGAAACTCAGCTTGAAAGGGCGCCGTGGCCGCGCGAACATCACTTTCATCGGATAGATTTTTACTCATTGTCGTATCTCACTTGGATACGGTACTGACCGTATCAACCATGCCGCATACTTTAGAACTCATTACTCTTATCCGAGTGCTCAACCTGCGTATCGATCCACGACTCGGGCGCCGCTGTTTCGGTCCCGCCGACCTGTACTTCTGCCGCGTCTGTCGGCAACATCAGATAGACTTTTGTTTCAACTTTCTGATTACCAAACACGTGAACATTCACTGGCTTGGTTCTTCGCAGCGGCACAATCTGTTCGTATTTCCCAAAAGTGATCGCACCTGTCGGACAGACGCTCGCACACATCGGCTTCAGTCCTTCTGATGAACGGTCGTAACACATATCGCACTTCATCTGGAGATGAATCTGCGTGTTGTACTTCGGCACTCCGAATGGACAGGCGTTGACGCAGTTTCTGCAATCGAGACAGCGGGGTTTCAAAGCAGACATCACCACGCCGTCCTCCGAAACCTTGATCGCATCCGCCGGACAAACCAGGGCGCACGTGGGTTCCTTGCAATGCATGCACACCGTCGGCATCGTCGCTGTTGTTTCGGCGCGATCGATATAGTCGACAAAGATCATCGAATAGCCTTTGTGCGTGGCACACTCACGGCACGCCGCGACACACGCGCGGCAGCCGATGCAACGCTGCGGATCGATAAACATCGTCTCTTCCATCCGCTATCCCCTCTTCACCTCGCTGGCCGAGGCGCCTTTACGTTGTCTGCCGAGAATCGGCAACTGTCGCGAATGAATCTTTTCAATTCTCGCCGCGCAAGCCTTGAACTCAGGGATCTTCGAAGTCGGATCCAATGCGGGATTTGTCAATTGATTCACCGCGAGTTGTTCTCCCCAGTGGTACGGAATAAAGATCGTGTCGCGACGAATCGTCCGCACCACCAACACCGGAAACACGCCTTCGCCCCGTCGCGAGATCACGCGCACACGTTCGCCGTCGACGATCTGCAGTTTCGCCGCCGTTTCGGGATGGACCTCGACGTAAGGTTCGGGACATTGCTCCACGAGAAAACCAATGCGTCGCGTTTGATTGCCTGAAAGATACTGATAAACCACTCGCCCACTGGTCAGTATCAAAGGAAATTCCTCATCAGGAACTTCATTTGGCGGGTTGTATGGAATCGCGTGAAACTTCGCCTTCCCGTCGCCGTGGTAAAACCGCTCTTCAAATAGCCGCGGTGTGCCCGGATGATCTTCCGTGGGACAGGGCCAGAAGATGCCGTCGTTCTTTTCGATCTTCTCCCATGTTATGCCGTAGTAATCGGCGTTGCCGCCGCGCGAAGCAATACGCAGCTCTTCGAAAATCTCACGAGGTGAATCGAAACTAAAATATTTTTCGCGGCCCATGCGTTGAGCGATCTCCTGGACGATCCACCAATCCGCGCGCGCCTCGCCAGGTGGATTGTTGGCCTTGTTGATCTTCACGACGCGTCCCTCGCTGTTGCACGTGACGCCTTCGTCCTCGCTCCACGCTGAGCCGGGTAATACGACGTCTGCATAACGCGATCCTTCGGACATAAAGAAATCGATGCAGACGTAGAAGTCCAGACCCTCGAGCGAACGACGAATATCGTTGATGTCAGGAAGACTCACCATCACGTTGTTACAGATCGACAGCAAGCCTCGAATTTCACCTTCGCGCATCTTGGTGAACATTTCGACCACCGAGACTCCCGCTTGCGGCAACTCGCTTTCGGGCAGGTCCCAAACCTGACACACGTGCTTGCGATGTTCCGGGTTCAGGATCGAACGTTGTCCGGGAAGTTGATCCGCTTTTTGACCATGCTCGCGTCCACCCTGACCGTTGCCCTGGCCGGTGATCGTTCCATAACCACGGCCGGGTGCACCGATTTTGCCGGTCGCCAAAACAAGATTGATGTAAGACAGCACGTTGTTGACGCCGTTCGTGTGATGTTCAATGCCGCGCGCATGCATCACCATGGCAGTCTTCGCGCGACCGTAAAGTCGAGCAGCTTCGACAATCTTTGGCGCGGGTACGCCGGAAATCTGAGACGCGACGTCAGGCGGATAATCATCGGCGAGTGCGCGCGTAGCTTGCCAGTCGTTCGTGCGTGAATCGATGAAAGCCTGATCGATGAGATTCTCTTCTATCAGCACGTGCAACATTCCATTGGCAAGCGCAACGTCGGTGCCAGGCTTTAGTTGAAGATGCAGATCTCCCTGGCGCGCTGTGGGCGTCTCGCGTGGATCGACGATGATCCAGCGTCCGCCGTTGTCGCGCTGTTGCCAGAGAAACTTGTTCAGCACGGGAAAAGTCTCGGCGCAGTTGGATCCGGCGATCAACAAGACTTCAGCGAGCGGGATATCGCTCCAGGGATTTGCGGCCCGGTCGATTCCGAAGGCTTTGTTGTTCCCTGCCGCAGCCGACACCATGCACAGTCGGCCGTTGTAATCGACGTATCGCGTGCCGAGGCCGGCACGCGCGAACTTGCCCATCAGATACGTCTTTTCCGTAGTCAAAGAAGACCCTGAATAGATGCCGATCGAATCTTTCCCGTAGTTCGCCTGGAGCTCTTTAAATTTCGCGACGACGAAATCCAGCGCCTCGTCCCAACTCGCGCGTTCAAAACGACCATGGCGTTTGATTAGCGGATAAAGAAGACGATCCGGATGATGGACCTGGAGGTAAGCAGTCACACCCTTCGGACAAAGCCGACCCTCATTGACCGGAAAATCGTAACGCGGCTCAACACCCACTACGTGATCGTTTTCGACCAGCAGATTCATTCCGCATTGCACTGCACAATACGGACAGTGGGTTGGCACCACGCGATCGATCACTCGATCTGCGCGCCAGCCATCATGTGGAGCGTCGTGTAGATGAGGGCCGTATGCCTCGATGATCTCATCCAGGTGGTCGACTTTACTCATGATCTAATCGTGAACCCTGAAACACATCCTCAGTTGCTTCCGGCAGGTTTGCATACGCGAGTGCGCGCATCACGCGCTTGCAACGCGGACAATAATCCTGGAGCGTTTTGCCATCGCCCATCGAGTAATTAAATCCGAGTTTGTCGACGACAGTTTTCAAATCGTCGAGCCAGAGTTGGGCCACGAACTCCGCTCCGCAGCGTGCGCACCTCGCTTGCGGCATCTCACGCGCGCGCTCCTGATAAAGCTCAACGCCAATCGACGCGGGACGCTGCACCACATGAAATAGCTTTCCGAACGGCAGATAGAACAGCGTCATGATCACCGTTGCCTGATGAGTCAGCGCGATGAAGTGATACATGTAGCCGTTGAGCCATAAACTGGACGCAGTCAGCATGAGGCCCGTGACTGAGATCGCAATCAACAGCATGTGCGGTACAAAGTCGAGCGTAAATTGCTGCAATGCGATCGCGCCTCTATCACGCAGGCGGCGATGAATTGCAATCGCGCAGCCGGCGATCACCATCACCGCAGTGAAGTCGAGGGCGTGAAATGTCACCCACGCGATAAGGCTGCGTCCTTGCATGATGTTCAAGGGAAAGCCAAAGACGTAGACGCGATAACCGAGTTCGCCCTCGAGTTTGAAATGCACCCAGCCAAACACAAGCGGGAAGGTAATTAGAGCCGACAGCACACATCCCCACATGATCAGGAAGTGCATGGCCCAACGTGAGAATCCGCGCTTGAAGATAAAACGCTGCCCGACCAGGTTCGTCGCTAACGTTTTTGCCGCGTTCGCCGTGTTCTGCGCGAATTTTTCTCTTTGTAAATACAGTTTCCATCCACGGCGCCAATACACTCGAGTAGCCGGTCGCTGTAACCAAATCGCATAGCGGAACACGATTGCTCCGAACGCGACGACGCTCGCGATCGTGTAACCAAACAGCGCAGCATCGTAGTGTTCGAGATTGCGTGAGCCGGCAATGATAAGAATTGTGAGCAGGAAGGAAGCGGACAGAGCGAGCAGGATGGGTTTTCGCTTGTGCGACGGGTTAGTCATTGTTTGCCCAAGCCTCTGGCGAGAATCGTGGGGGACGATTTTCAAGCTCAGCGTTTACTCGCGTAGCTAACTCTATCTGCTTCGGTTTCGTCAGCATTGTACCAGCCAAACGGTAGATATGGTTTTCTTCAATGTCGTTGTGAGTGGCTAGTCGTTTTTCAACCTCTCGCACGATGTTGCCAACCGCAGTCAAGTCGGACTCATCGCTTAGCTCACGAAGAATACTCATCGCCCGCGCCAGTTCATGCATGAAGAAGTCGTGATCGGCGCGCAAATGGTCGATTACCGATTGCGCTTCACTAAATTCTGACGCGACTGCCGGAAACAGATTCAGATGTTCTGCTCGAATGTGAACGGCAAGCCGTGCCCACAATAGATCCAGCTTCGAATTACTTGTTTGCACATCCCTGGTGTCTAAGGCTGTCCGAAGTTGCTTCAGCACTTCATCCACCGCGTGATGATCGTCCGATAACCGTTGAGAGATTTTAATCACAGATCGGTGTTTTCCGTCTCCACCGCTCTCGGGAAGAGAATGTTGTTTTCCAGGTGAATATGTTGATGCAGATCGTTCTCGAAATTTTCCAGCGCCTGATAAAGCGTCTGATAGCTGATGCAGGCGTCGGGCGGCAGCTTGTAGTCTGAGGTTAATACGCGCAACTCGCGCAATATCTGCCCGGCAGTATCGTGCTCCCTCATCATCATGCGTATCGGATTATTGACCGTTCCGAACGGCGCAAAAGGAACCGGTTTGTTCTGTTCGGCTGCATGCGACATAGCCAGGATATATGGAAATAGTATCTGCTCTTCTTTGAACATGTGCGGCTTCAGATCACCGCAGAGTCGTACCCACAGCTCGCTCAGATGGATGAGTTCAGGATGATTACCTCCGTGCGCGCTGAGTACTTTGTCGGCAAGCGATTGAATCCTGTCCATTTCCGATTTAGTAAACTCGTGATGCGTGTCGAGAATGTGCGTGATCAGTTCGGGGAGAGAAGAGTTTTGAAAATTCAGCGTAGGCTCGTCCCTCGAGTACGACTGAGTCACGTCAGCCAATATTTTCATTACCTCGTCGACATCAATCCCGGCCGAAGCGCAAGCCTCAGAGAGTGGCTGATCCCCGCCGCAGCAGTAGTCGATCTGGAATTTTTCAAAGAGTCTCGTCGATTGCGGGAGTTCAATCGCGACTTCTCGCACCGTCATGCCTGTATTAATCATTGTATTGCTCCTACGTCTGTTATCAATTTCACGCCGCGAAAGCGCTTTGCCACAAAAGTCTGAAATCATTCTTGGACACAGTCAGTACAGGGAGCGGTAGCGACCTGGTCAGCGATGAGAGTCAAGAATCATTAGAAATATCGGATGCTGATCACTGACCAGGTCGCTACCGCTCCCTGTACTGACTGTATCCAAGCCCGATGTCTGACTTTTGAGGCAAGCACCGCGAAGCGCACCAACTCCGCGTTGTGCAAAGCTTATGCCCGGCAAAAGACATAGGAATTTTGATTTTTTGACAAATTACGATGCGAGTTTTTGCGATCCGTCGGGGAGAAATCCGCACCCAGCAAGGCGCATTCAACACAGTCCACTCATCATGTGTATATTAGTCCTATGAGCAGCACGTTAGTTGAAACGGATAATTCACGGGGTACGGCAGACAAGATCTTTCAGAGCTTTTGGATTGGCGGGTTCGAGTGTTCGACGCACCACCTGCCGCGGCGTAAAACGCTTGGTCGCTTTGCAGGGCAACGGCTCGACCTCATCGCATCGACACGACACGACGAATTCGCGCTACAGGATTACGCGCGCCTCCAGGACGTCGGCATTCGCACTGCGCGCGACGGCGTGCGCTGGCACCTGATCGAGAAGACCCCCTTTCGCTACGATTTCTCCAGCCTGCTGCCAATGCTTCAGGCGGCGCGCCAGACACAAACACAGGTCATCTGGGATCTACATCACTACGGCTGGCCGGACGGACTAAATATCTGGGGCGCGGCGTTCGTCGATCGCTTCGAGCGCTTCGCACGCGCGACTGCGCGCGTGATCCTCGAGGAGACGGGTGGTCCGATTTACGTCACACCCGTCAACGAGATCTCGTTCGTGTCGTGGGGTGGCGGTGATGCCGGTTTTTTGAACCCTTTCGCTAAAGGCCGCGGCCCCGAGCTCAAAGCACAACTCATCCGCGCGGCGATCGCCGCGACACAGGCGGTGCTCGACGTCGATCCAGGTGCGCGCATCTTTCACGCTGAGCCGATCATTCACATCGCTGTCGATCCGGATTATCCGGAGGAAGCGCCCGCTGCTGAAGCGTACCGGCAGTCGCAGTTCCAGGCGTGGGACATGATCTCCGGCAGGTTCTGTCCAGAGCTCGGCGGGCGCCCGGAGTACCTCGACATCATCGGCGTCAACTACTACTCGAACAACCAGTGGATTCATCAGGATCCAGACACGCCAAGGGCGCGACGACGTAAAGACGTTTTGCTTCCACCCTCGCACCCTCTGCACCGGCCGGTTCGTAAAATGGTGGCAGAGGTGTACGAGCGTTATCGCCGGCCGATCTTCATCGCCGAAACCGGCATCGAAGGCGACGCGCGGCCGTCGTGGTTGCGCTACATCGGTCAGGAAGCACGCGCCGCTGCGGCGGCCGACATTCCGCTCGAGGGGTTGTGTCTTTATCCGATCATTGACTATCCCGGCTGGGGCGACGATCGTCACTGCTACAGTGGATTATGGGGCTACGCAGATGACGACGGCCGTCGTGAGATTTACGAACCGCTCGCAGAGGAACTCGCTCACCAGCAGCAGTTGTGGCGCATCCAGCGTAGCGATCATCGTGCGGTTGAGGAGACGATCAACATCGATGAGATCGACGAAGCGGCGCGAGAGGTGGACGTCGCTGCGACTCGGAGTCGTACTAAGCGAAGGGAGTAATTACAGTTCGGCGAGTAGGCCCAGGTCTGCGACCACTGTGGTCCCATTGATCGGACTTGCTTCTGCTGAGGCCATGAAACAGATCACCGCAGCTATTTGCTCTGGCTCCGAGTAAATAACATCACCACGATTCATTCCCTTGATCGCTGGATTGGACCAGAGCATGGGCGTGTTCACTCCACCAGGAGCAATGCAGTTTACTCTTATGTCAGACGGTTTGTATTCGCGACTGAGTGCCCGTGTGAACGCTTCCAGTCCGCCCTTCGAGCTTGCATAGGGCGCCACGTTCGTTCCTGCTTCATGAGCATGAACCGAGCTTACATTCACTATCACGCCATGCTGCATGTGAGGTATGCAATACTTGCAGAACAGAAAGACGGAGCGGAGGTTCACGCCTATGACTCGATCCCACTCATCCTCTTCGAGATCGATGAGGCGTTTGAATGTTTGGGTAGCGGCGTTGTTGACTAAGACGTCGATTCTCCCGAATTCACTCACGACTCTCTTTACGACTGCTTGAACATCACCAGAAACTGAGACGTCAGCTTTCAGGAAGATAGCGCGGCCTCCGGTCTCCGTGATGGTATTTGCAGTTTGGTTGCCGCCTTCCTCGTCGATATCGACGACAACTGCAATACCTCCCTCGGCAGCAAACCTCTCGCACGTTGCGCGTCCGATACCAGACGCAGCGCCCGTAACCAGGCATACTTTATTTGTAAACCTCATTGGTTCCACGTGACGCTAAAGTATCAGTAATTCCGTTGGAGATAAACTGTGCGTTGGTATTACATCGACAGAAAGTTCAGCGCCGCAACCACGGCAGCAACTCTGAACGTGTCTGTATAAGCAGGTCTTTCTCATTCCCCCCAAGCTTTAGCTTCTCATTCTCCCCAAGCTTTAGCTTGGGGTAACGCCGTGCCAGAATCATTGAAAACCATTTAAATGGTTTTCAAGAATACAGCGCTGCGAGAACCCCCAAGCTAAAGCTTGGGGAGAGTGAGAAGCTAAAGCCTGGGAGAATGAGAAGCTAAAGCTTGGGGAGAATGAGAACGCCGCCTCGATTTAATTGCTAAGATGCAGACATCACGAACCGAGAATCTGAGGTCAACAATGTTCGCAGACGGACATTACGACTCGCCTGGTTACTGCACGATAAGATGCCTGGTTGACCCAGTGTGAGGCTCTGTCTTTGAAACCTTTGCGGTCGACACAGATCCCTTTGAAGTTATTTAGAGCGCGTAACGCAAGAAGATGTGATATGTACCCATACTCATACTTTACGATGACGTACTCGAGCTTATCTAATTCTGCAAACACGTACATGTCTTCGGGGCTTGGTCTATCTGTCTCCACGGCATCCAATCTCTTATTGGCGACCTCCAATCGATCGTAGTATTTGTCTATCGATATTTCGTGTCTCGCCCCCCGCCACTGACGGTAAGCGATGATGGCAATGCCTAAAGACAAAACAGCAGTAAAAGCTTGAGACCAAGGCACGCGTTCGAGGTTAAGTTCTCTGACTACGATCCAGATGATAAGCGAGACGATTCCGAGGACCAGCCCAATCGCACCTAATTCCCTGATGGATGACTTTCTGTGAAACCCATACTGCGCGAGTTGTTCCGCCGCTTCGAATGTTTCTTCGTCGACGAAGTAGCGCCAGACTTTTCTGTAGAACTTGGAGATTGGCGATCTCGAATCAACCGGCATGTGGTGAGCTTAATAACGGCGTCTCGTTAACAACGCGATCACGGCGACGAACAGTGCGGAGCCGATGATTGACCAAACTATGGGGAAGTGAGTGGTGCCGATCTGAATAGCAAAGAGCTCCGGGAGGCCCAACGCTCGCGCTAACCACATCCCCACTATTGCGCCGACAAAACCAAGCGCGATCGAAACCAGGCACCCTCCGCGCGAAAACCCCGTGATCGCCTGTCCCAGCGCCCCACAAATCCCCGCGACGAGTAGCAGGATCAGTAAATCGAATAGTGTCATATGCGCACGATTATAAGTCCCGTCAGCAGTGAGCGGAAGCGCTGAAACGTCGCTCCGATACCCGTTTGATTGGTCACTTTAAAAACTAGCGGGCACAGAACAAATCTAGTAATATCAGCGACTCCCCAAGCTGCGTTGCCACAGTATCCGTGGAGATTAATTCACTTTTTTGGAGTTGAACTATGACTACTCATCTGACTCGTTTGCTGTCTTGCGTTGCTCTCCTGTTGTTGATCTCAACTGCGGCAATCGCACAACCAGGCATCACAGGCACGGTAAAAACACTGAAGCTAAAGTCCGCCGTGCTGGGCGAAGAGCGGACCATCCTCGTGCGTACGCCGGTGGGGTATGAAGCGAACAACGTAAGGTATCCCGTACTCTACATGACTGACGGCGACGCGCACATGGGCCACACCGCGGGTACGATTGACTTCCTGACGAGGAACGGTCGGATCTCGGATCTGATCGTAGTCGGCGTCACGAACACTGATCGCACACGAGATCTTACGCCGGAGAAGTCGAGCGCTAAAAACCCCGCCGGCGAACTCCAATCTCCAACCAGCGGCGGTGCAGACAACTTTCTGAAGTTCTTTCAGACGGAGCTCATCCCTGAGATTGAGAAGCAATATCGCGTTCAACCGTATCGCATTCTCGCCGGACACTCGCTCGGCGGACTCTTCGCAATCCACGCGATGATCAGCAAACCCGGGCTCTTCCAATCCTATATTGCAGTCAGTCCTTCGCTGCAATGGGAGAACGGCGAAACGTTGAAACAGGCCGAAGAGTACTTGAAGAATCAGAAGGAAATGAACGTGACCCTGTTTGCGTCGATCGGTAACGAACAGGGAGGAATTTCAGAGAACTTCGATCGTTTCAAAGAAGTGCTCTCGAAGACAAACATCAAGGGTTTCGAGTGGCAAGCCGAGCGCATGTCTGATGAAGATCATGGCTCGGTGGTGCTTCGCAGTCATTACTTCGGACTGCGCAAGGTGTATGAAGGTTGGCAAATGCCCAGAGATCCTGCGACCGGCGCGATCAGCGGCGGCTTGAAGGGTGCTGACGAGCATTACAAAAAGCTGAGCGAGAGATTCGGCTATTCCATTCCGACACCGGAGAACCTGATCAACCAGGTGGGTTACCAGTTGCTCGGCGCCGGCAAACCGGAAGAAGCGATCGCGACGTTCAAGACGAACGTGGAACGTTATCCCGGCTCAGCGAACGTTTACGACAGTCTTGCCGAAGCGTATGAGCGAGGCGGCCGAATAGATCTCGCGGAACCGCTTTACGAAAAGGCGCGGACCCTCGGTGAACAAAACAACGATCCAGCCTTTGCGACCTTTAAGGCCAACTACGAACGCGCCCACGCGAAGGTGAAAGAGGCCCAGGCGACGAAGAAGCAGTAGCTTCGTCAGTGTGCAAGGACGACTAGAGTATGTGTCCTGGGGCGCGAGCCCCAGGACTCCCTAATCGTACAAAGCTGTCTAATTCTGTGATAACGAGAGACTCCTTTGTATCTCGTTCAGTTCTTCTCGATCCAGCATCCGTAAATCCTTTGTCAATCGGTTGACCAGCACGGTACGCTGCTTCTGCCGTTCCAATCCGTGATCCCACCCCGAGAGTCGAGATAGTTCCTTAGCGACGGCAACCGGTACCTGACCATCGCCATTCACGGCACAACAATCTTGCAGAGCCAGAAGGAAGAATCTGATATCACTCGCACGATTATCACCAATCCGATCCAGCAGTTGACGCCATTTAGTTTCGTCACTCTTGTACTCATCCACGATGTACAAACAAGCCAGGTATTCCGCCAGCGGATCTAACGTAAAGCGCACGCGTTCTCGTTTCACGCCTACGGTGCGAACAATTTTCAGCTTATGTTCGAGATGATTTATTAAGGGCGCTACTGGTGGACCACCGGGATTTAATAACATGCCCTTGCAATTGACGGCAGTGGGAATGAATTGATCTTCCAAACATTTCCAGGCGACAAGCTTGGCTCCCCGTTGGACCATCAGATCGTCAAAAGAGTCTATCGCGGCAAGTCGATTAACGCGGTTCACATACTGTAGAAACAATTCAGGCACGTTTTGAGGCGCATCTTCATCGAACGTACACTCCCTAGACATGACCATGTGGTCTGCATAAAGTTTCGCTAAGAGAACGGTTATATCTCTGCCACCTACGATTAGGGTTAATCGCCGACAAGCCTCAAAAAACTCTTCATCATCAAAGAGCTTTCGTTTGTGCAGATGGTCCAGGTAAGAACCCAGAAAAGCAGAGAGGAAATTGCCCTCGATTCGCGACATGACCACCACGTTCCTTGCCGCTCCGCTCAGTAGCTCGTCATTTCGCGAGGTAATTACAGATGCATTCACAGACAAACTCGCAATGCTCGCCGAGATCGCAACGCGTGCCGGTTCCTTCATTTCCGAAAGACTATCTGCAATCAACAGTATTCGTTTTTGACGGAGGAGATTCCTAACGAGATTCAGGTCGGGAGGTTCTGCGTCCCTGGCTAATAATTTTAATTGCGTTTGCACGAACTTCAGGATTGCGTCTTCGGAATCTAGATGCGCCGTTGCGTGAGGCTCCAGGAGAACCGGGAGCATCAGGTGTGGACAAAGCCTTGTCTCAGCGCGAGCTGAAAGGGCCCGCTTTGCGATCAAGCATGCAAAATTCGTCTTGCCTGTTCCACCGTCGCCCTTGATCAACAAACAACCGACTTCACCATCAAAAACCTGCCTTAAATTGGTCGCTCCTGCATTCGGCATCATTGTGCCATTAAAGAAGATCGGAATAGGAACGTGGGTGCTATGTTCGCGAACTGTGTTCTTGTCGTCGAACCTTTTACGAACGCTGGCGACGCGTGCTGCAACCCAGGCATCGAGAACGCGCGGATGGTAATGGAAGAATCCCACCAGCAGCACATAACGCGTTGGCAAAGTGACGCCACCAAGCCACGATGGCAGTTGTACATCAGAGACTCGAGCTAGTGGCTCGTTGATCGTTAGCAACCAAAGCGGTCGGAACCGCAACATGACGAGCCACAGAAGCAGAAGCAGTGGTGGAATCGCTGCTAATGGAAACAGTTTTTTATATGTGCCCCACCAGGCGGGCGTAAGCTGTACCGACTGTATGAGTTGAAGATGGTCTAGCGAGGCTGCGACGTCTGTTCTTTCTTTTTTGATACTGGCGTCCTTTGGATTCATGCTTTCACGTGCGCGCTCAACGAGTGCGATGTACTCCGTAGCTTTCTTGTCTTCCAGCGCGCGCGCAATATTTCTTATAGCCGTCGCGGCGGCTGTGTGTACGCCGGGACCGACTTCGTAACTCTCCACCGCTTCTGTTAAGACAGGTAATACTTCGTCTGGTTTGGTTGACCCAATTAAACCTAATGCCTCTACCACCGAATCGCGGATATCCTTGTGCTTCAGATCCTTCATCGCAGTCAATAACGCAGGAATTGCGTCTTTAGCGTCTAATCCTATTGCGCCTAATGTGTTGAGGGCAAAGCGTTGCACCGTATGGTTGCTTTCTGTATTGAGAATAAATACAAGGCCTTCCACTGCGCTGCTGCCCAGAGTGGGAACTTCTTCAAACTCCAACCGATAATTACAGGTCGAAGCATCCTCTTGGTCTCCTATTCTCAGCGATTGCGGTTGGTCCACGATTAGGTCTATAAGCTGCTGGCTCCACATTTTGATCGGAACACGAAATGAGATTAGAGCCGCAAAGATTGACCCGCGACTCAAATCGATAGCCAGGACCTCTTGAGCCGTTTTATAAAACTCATCTTCCTGTTGGCGGGGAGTGAGAAGAGATAATCGCTGAAGGGCTTCGAGATAGTGTTGTCGTTCTTTGTTGAGAGCCGAAATTAACGGGCCATAGACCTCGTGCGGTGCTTTGATCGCAACCAAAGCGTTGGCCGCACTAGCGCGTGCGCCGGGGTCTTTGTTTTCTAATAACACTCGTACCAGAAGTGGATAATGAGCCTGCACAATTGGCCCGTACCGTGCTAAGGCGGCGGCCGCGCGACTGACTCTTAATGGAGCTTCATTTTGAAGTCCGTGAAGCAACAGCGGGATGGTCGACGCGTCCTTCTCGATATCTGTGATCGCGATGGCAGCGTCGACATTCTCGGAATCAGCGGGATTCTTTTCCATAATATCCCGTAAGGTGCGGATTACGGATTTCGCTTTTTCGCCATTATTACCCAGTACGAGCATCGCGTAGAGTCGGACAGGTATGCGCGCGTGGGCTTGCGGTTCAAGTGCCTTTTGCAGGTGTGGGATTGCAATCTCGCCGAGCTGGACCAGAACCTGTGCGGCCCAGGCTCGAACGTCTTCGTCTTTGTCCTCAAATAACTTTATGAGGGCAGGCACCACTGACGCGCCATGCGTTGCAACTCTTCCCTGGATCATATCAAGAGAGTAGTTGGCGTTGATGCGGTTAGTGCGATTTTGTTCTCTTGTGGCCTTGTATAAAGGACCGACGACCGTTAGCTCCTCCTCAGGTGACATACGGAAGGTGGCAATAGATGCGATTGCATACGCATGGTCAGGGTGGTTGCGATTGTTGAGGGCGCCCAGATAGTCCTTATACTCACTCGATTCCTCCTGACCATGAACCGCAAGGAGACAGGGCAGCGATAGCATGACGAGAAAACACAATACCGCCCGGGCAAATAACTTATGCCCTGGCTGCGCATTGGGAAGGGTGAACGCTCTCATCGCAGTGAAACTCCGAGAAGGATCACTAACGTATGACGAAACGGTACGTTCTATTTCATCGACCTGCGATTGCGGTACTTCAAGTTAATCTCGTGGGAATTTTTTTATCTGGTCGGGGAGGGGAGTGACGGGGAAGGTTGCGGAGGTTTCGTTACCGGCTGCAACCTTGATCGTCTGAGAGCCGAGGACGGATTGGGTGCGTTCAGGGATTGTCTTCTCGTCCAACAAGAGAATGTGTTCTCCAGGGGGCAGGTCGCCGATAATGAAGTAACCATTTCCGTCCGTTAACGTGTCGCGACCACTGCCCGTCACGACGCGCACGTCAGCTAGCGGTCGTTCCGTGTCGTCGAGCCGCCCATTCTCATTTGTGTCAAGCCAAACCAGACCGCTGATTCGTCCCGTACGCACAACCCGAAAGTTCACGATTTGATCGTGACTCGAATCCATCGTGATCAGTTGTTGCACCGTATCCAGCAGCGTCAGATCAGCACGTACCGACAACAGATCGAGATAGACCGTGTGCTCACCTCGTGCCACGCTTTCGACTCGAAAATTTCCATTCACATCTGAAATCACGTAACGGCTCCCGTCAACACGGATGTTCACGTTTGCCTGTGGCTGATCGACACCGGGATCGAAGCGCCCGTTCAGATTAATGTCCTGGTAAACACGACCATACACCGAACCGTAGGAATTCAAGTCCGCGAGTGGACCATTGATCGCACGCTCGCCGCGTTTGGGCGAGAAGAGCAGACCGTGCAGAGTAAGCAATGCCGTCGTACCGCTTTGCGTCTTGAGAAAGCTGAATTGAAGTGTGTTGTTGCGCGGCAATTTGACGAACGCGGACAGGTGTTGCGAAGTGTAAAGCGGCGCAGAATTGCTTCTGGTGTAACCCAGGCCCGCACTAAAGCTGAGATGGTTACGCAGTAAGTTAGACGTCTGCCACGTTGCTATACCGCTCAGAAGACCTCGGCTGCCTACGGACTGGCTCACCTCGAGACTATTCGAGTCGTTGATACGAATGTTCCCACCCGCTTGCAGATTCAGATCGGTGTTTCCGAACGTCTTGACGCGTGCGCCATTAACGAACAACTGCCAGCCGTCAAACTTTTTTGTCGCCGTGACCAACGTGAACGCAGAGCTTCTCAATTGCGTGGTACCGCTCTGCGTGTGAGAGATAAAGAGAGAGGGCCATGAATTATCGGGCGTGAGATTTACAGTCGCAGTCACGTAGCGATTGAATTGTTCAAACCTTCCCGGTGTAGTCGCATTGCTTCCACTTAACGCTGCCGTCAACCAGCGTCGGGGTTGCCAGCTCACGCTTGCGGCAGCGGCGTTTGTTGGTTCGTGTGTTCCGCTTTGAGGACTCAAAAAGTTTTGACTGACGTGAGTATAACGGCCTTGCAGGATCACCTGGTCCAACAGGCGATAAGAACCGGTGAGATTGATGGCCATGCCGGTTCCGTCTGTTTGCGTCGCATCGCGGTTGACGCCTGAGAAGTGGCCCATCGCGACATCAGCCTGAAAACGATTCAGGCCGGAGACGTATTTGACGCCGCCGGCGAACATGTCTCCTTTGCGACTCGATCCGCCGAAGTGCATACCGCCGCCGGAAAACGTGAAGTCACGTGGGCGTGGAGCTTGTGTCGCCGTGCTTGCGATCGCGCCAAATACTTTCGTGTCGTAACGGACAGCAAGCGCTGAGAGCGGATGTAAGACAGCCGTGGGATCGAATTCCGGTATTCCGGAAGTCGTTTGCCCGCCGAAGAAATCGAGTCGCACGCGATCGAAAGGCAATTGGACCAATCCGCCGCGTACGGCCGCGCCGAGGAATTCTACGTCTGTCCCAGTACCAAACTCGCCGCCGACGAAGCTCTGTCCATTCGGGCGGTCCAACCTGACAGTTCCGCCTTGTAGACTCGGACGAGACGAATTTTGGATCACACCGATCGCGGAGTTAGCGATGAATGTCAGCCTTGCATCGCCGACACGACCAGTACCGCTGAGAACAAGACTGTGATCGCCTGAAGAGTTGTAGCGCGTGAAGTTGTAGTCGTACTCGATCTGAAAGAGTTCGAACGGCACATGTTTGTCACCCGTGCGAACCCTGTCGGCTTTAATACCTTTGCGCGCGACGACGATCGCCTGGTTTTCGTCGCGCCGGACTGTCACGTCGAGAACTGCTGCCACGATCTCCGCGGGAAGCATTAAGTCGTAGGGTGTTGGGGGGAAGACCAGGTCGGCCGTGCCGGAAATGGTTAGAATGACAGCGCCGTTCTCGCGCACTTCATTCAGCGGAGCATTGAAAACCGCGATCATTCCGTTCTGTCGGCGAACAGTGACGATGCGTTGCGTCGAGTCAGCGCTGAGCGTGTCGCCGAGAGCTTCGGCGATTGTGGCGATCGGGAGGAAGAGGCGTCCGCCACGTAGTTGTGCGGCGCTGTTTGGTCCAACAAGCGCGCGCTCGTTGACGATGATTACCGATCCTTGCGACGGATCTGCGAGCACCGTTGGAGCCACAAAAAGGCACAACAAGAACAACAAGGTAAAACAAACCCGAATGTGCTTTGTTGTGGACCTCATAAGTGATATAAGTGCGCGAAATCCCGATGCGTCATATCCTCATATTGCTGGCGGTGGTGTTTTTTGTACCTGCGAGTATCGCTGCGCAAACCGTAACGCTGACCGGGACCGTTAGCGCGACCGTCGCTCTTTCCGACACGCGCATAACGTTGTCGGGTGACGATGCTCAGCCTTCCGTTATCCGTGTCCCCTTGCTTGTGCGTTCAAATAGCAGTTTCAAAATCTCGGCTGTCTTCGAGTCACAAACGGCCGAATTGATTGAACTATCGGTGGTCGACGTGCATGCGACCGGAAACCTGGTTTCGCCTCAGGTGGTTAATGCCGTGGATAAAAGGCGGGAAGGTGATGTGGTACTAAGCGGGCCGCGCATTTCGCTCGGCGGAACTCTCAACTCTCCAAACAACGCATTGCAGGTTACGTTACTCATTCGCGTGAAGCCCCTGACAGTCAGCGGTTGGATGGGCCATTTGACCCTGGCTGGGACTGCGGCACCACCAACTCAGTGATACCTTCCGTCGGTCTACTCCCATCCTGAAAATCCACTCGGTATTTCACGTTGTAGGTGCCCGGAGCCAGACGCGTCTCGACGACCAGTGGCTGGACCAACTCAGAACCACCAAGCAACGGTAACGATTCTTTTTGCGGCACCTCTGCGACCTGCACACCGGAACTGTCCGTCACTCTCAACGAAGTAAGCGGACGAATCACGCTGTTCCCCGCATTCTTGAGAAAGGGCGTTACGATTACCTGGCCTTCCTTTGCTTCGGCGCGCAGGCTCTCCAACGAACCGTGGCGACGAAGCTGCGGAATCTTGATGTAGAACACTGCGGCCATTCGGTATCGAATCACCACCTGACGACGATTTTCCGTGACCTTGAGATTCTCGGGTCGCTGTTCGATGATGAGCGCTGACAGATGATCTCCGGGAGTCGCATCTTTCGGTACCGTGATGGTGACGCGAATCGCGTGAAGATTTCCCGGCACCACTGTTGTTTCCGCAGGGCTGTAGATCAGCCACGGACTCGCGGAGTTGGCGAGTGTGTTGGCTTTTTCAAATTGCACCTGGCCGTCGCGATCGATGGTCCAATCGTTCAGACTGGCCACGATGCGAACGGGTTGTGAGTTTTCGGCAGTGCTGTGATAGTCGAGATTGACGACGACCGTTGTTTCGGAGCCGGGTTGCATTTCAAGTTCAAACCGAGCAGGAGCTACCGAAATGCCATTACCCTTTGGTTGTGGCATCGCATCGGGATTCGGGCTCTGCGCGTGTACGCAAACGACCGCAATGAATAACCAAAACAGAACTCGGCAAATGTGATTTGCAAGCCGCATCGATCGGAAGCCTTTCAACAGGGAACGTTCGGACCCGGCGAGATAGTAAAGATGAGAGTCGCCGAAGAGACTCCGGCGACGAAAAACTGTGGTGTCAGAGCGAAGACAGCATCAAAAACCCAGCCGTCGGATTGCTGGCGCTTCGAGCTGTTGTTTTTTGACAGTTCCGGACCACTGAGAATTATGGTTGGACCAGACAGGCTCGCGAGCGTCGATGGATACGACACGCGACCGCTGCTGCCTATCGTTGCACTAACGGCAGGATCGTTGTTGAAGGGTGAGCGAATGATGTGACTGCTCTGGTTACAAATCTGGCCGGCGCCACCAAGTAAGCGAGGATTCTGTAAACCAAAACCCACGTCAGACGCTTGCAGGGCCTCCGAATTTGCATTCGTTAGCCCCGACATCGATACAGACACCTGGTAAGGTTGGTTGCTGCGAAGCGCGATCGGCACGAGGACCTTTACCACGGAATTCGTATTGAGCGGAGAGACCTCACCGAAATTGATCGTCACTACCAGGTCGCCGGTGACATTGGCGTTGCCGGTGACCGAGCCATTCACGGCGCCCGTAATCGTGGGTAGACCTCCGCTGCTGATGTCCAGCGCCTGCGCGGAGGCAGTCTGAACTCCAACAACGAAAACCACGAGCGTGAGAAATAAAAAGAGGCGCATTATGGTGCGGTCACGGTGAAAGTGACTGAGATGGTAGTGGTTCCGTTTTCGAAAAACTGAGGCTTGATCGCGAAGAATGCAGGGACGTTCAGTCCGTTGACATTGCTGCGCGGCACCGCGTTCATGATGAAAGAACCGCTGAGCGCAGTGGTGGCTGAAGAGAAGGCGCTGAGATTTGATCTCACCGCCGTGAATTCATAGCGGCCGCTGGTCCCGTTTACAGATCCGTTCGCGGGCAAAGTCGGATCGCCCGACGTCGCGTTCGTGTCCGTTCCAGTGGCATTGACACCGGATCCCGAGCGCGTGATCGTACCGAGCCCGAAACCCACATCGGCGGCGCCGATTTTGTTGCTCGTGGTGCCGGAGCTGGTCACAGTTGCGTTCATCGACAACACGTAAGCCGCGTTGCTTCTTAGTCTGAGCGGTACTTGCGCAGTGACGAAGCTGTTCGTGTTGCTTGGACCAAGCTCACCCAGGTTGATCGATACGGCGAGCGGAGAGTTGGCGACTCCATCCGTTGTGACGCCTCCACCGGAATTACCGGCGAGCGTGACGGCGCCACCTGAGTTGATCTCGACGAATTTCGATACGGTCGCGCTCATGCTGACTGTTCCTGTAGTGGACTGTCCAAAACAGGTAAGAGCCGAGACGACCAGCAACGTTATTAGCAGTACTGATTTGTTTAATAGATGGGGCATGTTTTAGATCCTTTGAGGCAGGAGTGAGATAACGTAGCCAGCCGTCAGCTAAAAAAGCTGACGGCCGGCGCACTGAAGTATGAAAGCTCTTAAAGACTACAGTGCTACGACTGTGAACTGCGCGGTGATCGTGATCGCCGGAGCAGGATCAAAGAACTGAGGCTTGATTGCGAAGATCGCGGGGAAGGTTAAGCTGGTAGCACTGTTGGCTGCGACTGCCTTGTTGATGCGTGGACCACTCAACACTGCACCCGAAACGGCATACGCGCCGAGAGTTGAATTCGCTCCTGCGAAGACCCAGCGGCCGTTGGCATCCGTGCTGCCACCGACGGTGGGATCGCCCGGAGTCGCGTTCGTGTCTACGCCGGCGGCGAGATTTGCCGGTCGTGCGGCTGGAGTCAAACCAAAGCCGACGTCGGTATCTTTGAGACTGAATGAGGTCGCGCCAGCGCCGGCAACGCTGCTAACCATATTGAGTTGATAGGCTACGTTGCTGCGAAGCCTCACCGGCACGCTCAATGTCACGAAACTGTTGGTGTTGCTTGGTCCCAATTCGCCCAGATTTACAACCACTGCGAGCGGGCTGTTTGCGGTGCCATCCGTGATAACACTGCCGCCAGAATTACCGGTGAGCGTCACGGCTCCGCCGGAAGTCAACTCGACGAAGTTCGAGACGGTTGCGTTCATCGTCACCGAACCTGTGGTCTGAGCAAATGAGACCGAGGCGGTCATCATAAGCAGGGTTGCTATGGCCAGGGCCATTAAGACACCCTTGGTAATTTTAAACATGTCGTTGCTCCTAGGTTGGGGATTCGCGCTCGTGCGCGTAGGCTCAGGTCAGCTTTTGAAATGAGACTGAGGAAAGAGGTTTATAGGGGATAGCTCGCATCGGAGGGATTCAAGCAGCGTCTTACGACCCTTACCCTACATCAGCGGCCGCACAAGGATATTAGGGGCCGCCGGAATTGTTTGTCAATGATTATTCTAGTTTAACTGCCGGTAAATATGACGTTTATGCTGGTCAAAATGACTTTTTTTCATCAGTTTGACGCCGATGAGACGGATATCCGGCACTGATCTGCGGACTAAAATCGGTGGTCCGTTTTCTCCGGTTGTGAGACACTGCCAGCGCCTTTTCCCACGCGAACGAGCCGGTTGGTTGATCTCAAAAGTCGTAACAAGTCGCGGTAGAGTTTGATGCTGAGGTTACTCTTTTCCCGACACTGTGCCTCCAGGATTACTGCCTTCGCCTTGCTGGCAGGGCTGTGTTGGACCATCTTTTTACCGCACTCGTCCCACGCCAAATTCCAAACTCGATACACGCCACAGAACTGGACCCTCTCGCCCGAGGATGACGATACGCTCGTGATCTATCAGAACGAGCGCGGAGAGACGACGTGCCGCCGTGCGACGAAGGCCGAGCGCGATCGAATCAATTCTCGTCAAAAGGGCGGCTCGACGCGCCTGATCTACGCAGGCGCTCCGCGCAAAGGCGACCAGACAAACGAGCAGATGGCAGTAGAGTCGCCGACCGGTGTGAACCTTCTGCCTTCGGCGGGACTACGCATCGTCCTGCACGGCACGACGCAATTGGAGCAGAACCAAACAGCAAAGAATGCTTTCATCGTCGCGGCGAACCGCTGGGAAGCGATCGTAGCCACTCCGATCACGATAGTCATCGACGTCGATTTTGGAACCACGTTTTTTGGTCAGGCTTACAGTAGTCCGAACATCCTGGGCCAGACAACCGTCTCTTCTTTGGCTGGACCGTTTTCCGATCTCCGTCAGCGTCTGATAAATCATGCGTCATCCAATGCCGAGACCGAACTCTACAGTGCATTGCCCGCCAGTGAGCTGCCGACGGAAGTGAACGACGTCGCCAGCAGCGTCGCAAGCGCGCGAGCAACGGCGCCGAACGCGCGTGCGCTCGGCATCATTCCCGACATCACGAATCCCGACTCGCGCTTGCTCGGACAAGGCGACGCCAGCATCGGCTTCAATTCCGCACACTCGTTCGACTTCAATCCCGACGACGGGATCGATTCGGGTCTGACTGATTTCGACGCCGTCGCGGTCCACGAAATCGGTCACGCGCTCGGGTTTACTTCAAACGCTGGTGGGAACACTTCATTGGTATCGATTTGGGATATCTTTCGCTTCAAACCGGCGAGAGCCACCCTCGCGACGTTTGGTACCACGCCGCGCATCCTCTCGATCGGTGGCGATCAGGTCTTCTTTGGCAACCAGGTTACAACGTACGCCACGTTGGAACTCGGGCTGTCGACTGGTGGTCCAAATCCCGGTCCCGGTGACGGCGACGGCAGGCAGTCGAGTCACTGGCGCGACGACTCGCTCACCTCGACGCGACAATACATCGGCATCATGGATCCGACGTTGTCTCGCGGATTGCGTCGCACGATGAGCGAGAACGATGTCCTGGCGCTCGACTTGTTTGGTTACGCGATTGGTGGACCAGCACCCGTGCGCCCGCCGAACGACAACTTCGCCAACGCTTTCGCGCTGCCAACCGCGTCAGCATCGACGTCAGGATCGACCAGCGGGACTAACGTGAACGCGACGCGTGAGGCCGGGGAGCCGTTCCACGCGACTCTCCTGGGTGATAAGTCCGTCTGGTACACATGGGTTTCACAAACCAGCGGGCAAGTGACGTTCGACACCGTCGGCAGTAACTTCGATACGACGTTATCGGTGTACACCGGTTCCGAGCTCAACCAGCTTTTCATCGTCCAATCGAACGACGACATCCTTTCCGGCAGTAACAAACAGAGCCAGGTTCTATTCAACGTTACGAGCGGACAAACTTATCGAATCGCCGTGGATGGTTGGAACAGCGAATTCGGCAACGTCACTCTGAACTGGACTTTCACCGCCGCACCACCGACTCCAACACCCACCCCGACGCCGTCGCCAACTCCGACGCCGACGCCAACGGCAGACCTGGCAATCAACTCTTTCTCCGCGAGTCCGGATCCTGTTCCGATTGGCGAGTCAGTTGACTTTGTCGTTGTTGGACAAAACCTGGGACCATCAATCTTTAACAACACCCAGCTTTCGATCGTTCTTCCATCGGGTGTCAGCTTTGTGTCATGCGATCCGGCTTGCACTCCTCCGGCGGGTGCGGATGGTGGAACCGCGACCGCGATGTTCCAGAACATCTTCGGTGGTCTGTTCGCGAACTTCAGAGTAACGGCAAAAGTGAATGCGGCGAATGGAACCGCGCTTACGGCAACCGCAAACATCTCGAGCTCGGTTGAAGATCCCAATCCGGCAAACAACGGCGCCAATACAATTCTTCACGTAAATGAGATAACCCCGTTTACGGAAGCGAAGAAGATCGCGTTCGCTATCGGGGGAAATCACGTTCTCGCCCTGCGACGTGGCACCGTGTGGGCGTGGGGCTTCAATGTCGTTGGACAATTGGGTGACGGAACATTTGAGCAACGGAACGTTCCTGTCCAGGTAGAAGATCTGCTGTCAGTGGTGGACATTGCCGCAGGCCAGAACTTCTCATTGGCGCTGAAAAGCGATGGCACCGTGTGGACCTGGGGCGACAATTCGTGGGGTAGGTTGGGAACCGGATCGATGGCTTCTGGCCCCGCAAATCGTCCGGTCCAGACAATCCTATCGTCAGTGACAGCGATCGCGGCAAACGGAACTCACGCGATGGCGCTGAAATCAGACGGAACTGTGTGGGTATGGGGAGCAAACACCCAGGGTGATTTGGGTCTCGGCGTGGCGGACTTTGGCGATCATCCAACTCCGGTTCCAGTGCCCGGTCTTTCCGGCATCGTCAGTATTTTCTTGCGAGGTGGCGTGTCGTACGCGATGAAGGGTGACGGTACGGTGTTCGGTTGGGGCACCAGTTTCTCGGGCCAACTTGGAGATGGTTCGTCAGGCGCTCTAAGCGTGATGTCGCCTTTGGAGTTGCCCGCATTGAAAGGCATGCTTAGCGCGTCTCCAGGTTCGTCGGCGACGATAGTGCTCAACCCGAATGGGAGCATCCTCTCCTTTGGCAACAACTCGAAGGGGCAACTTGGTCGCGGTCTTCCCGACGATGGTCCATATCCGGTCCCCACGCAGATCCCCGGGCTGACGGCTAAGCATGTTTCGGCCGGCTCGGAGTTTGCGATCGTCACCGAACCATCGGGCACGCTCAAAGTCTTCGGCCGAAATGATAGCGGCCAGCTCGGCCTGGGAAGTCAGGATTTCCTATCTCATCCCACGCCCGTTTCCGTACCTGGGATTTCAAATGTGTTTGCAACAGTCGCCGGAGGCGCTTCGGGTTTCGCGTTGATCGGTGATCCAGCTACTGGCGGTATGATTCGAGCCTGGGGCGTCAATCCGTTTGGTATCCTGGGAATCGGCACGACCCTTTCCAGTCTCAATCCCGCTCTCGTCCGCGAAAATCTCACCGTCGCACGACCGATCTTCAGCATCGCGGAAGGAACGATCGTAGCCAGTCAGGTCCAGATCGTTTGCGGAACTCCAGGCAGCGTTATTCACTACACGACGAACGGAACAGATCCGACTGAGAACGATCCGGTTATCGCTTCAGGCGGATTTGTTATGGTGGACCATTCGTTGACGTTGAAAGCCCGCGCGTTTAGATCGGGATTTATCGCGAGTGCCGTGAAGAGCGCGATATACACCGTCGGCACACCGGTATCAGTCGAACTGTTGCTCGATCAGTTAGGACCGGCGGCGGACCAGGCCGCGGCGCTAGAGGTGTTGACGCTGTTCAGAGATCCGTTTTCGGTACTCGACGGCAACAACCTGCTGAACTCGAGCACGGATCACAACACGCGAGTGCTCGTCTTCGTGCGCAACTTGCAATTGGGGCCGGGTGAACAGGCTTCTGCGGTTGTAGTGAATCTCGTCGGGAGCAACAGTCAAAATTATGACGTACCGGCGGAAGACGTGCGTGCGGTAACCGGCGCCGACTTTGTTCAGGTAAGTTTCCGGCTTCCCGACAGCCTCGCTCCAGGCACCTGTACGATCCGCATAAAAGCTCATGCGCAAATCAGTAACGCGGGAACCATCAGAATCAAACCTTGAGCGCCTTGAGCGATAGGTTTTCTCTGCGGCCGTCTGCATATCATCAAGGTCGGCTTTGGCTCAAAAGTCGAGAGTCATTGTTGGACGAGGTCAGTACCGTAACGCGGTAGCGTCGGGTCGATGTAGAGCCTCTCAATTCTGCTAAGTATTTCGTATGTTCGAGACCGACCCGGCGCTACCGCGTTACGGTACTGACCTCCTCCAAGTCTGAATCCTGACTTTTGAGGCAAGACCGCACAAAGACGAATCATCCTTGCGCCTCTTCGACTGCTTCCGCTTCGTCGTCTGACGTCTCCTTCTTCTGGCGACGGCTGAATAGCTTCCCGAGACGTTCTACCAGGCTCGCGGCCAGCGCGTAAATTCGATCCGATTCTTTCGCCAACAACGGCGAAACGCTGGCGAGAATCAACACGTACAGCGCCGCGAACGGCTGCAACACCGTCGCCAGGCCGCCGGCAATCGCAAGGTTAACAATGATGATCGAGAACTCGCCGCGTGCGAGCAGCGTGAACGATGTGTTGAGCGCTCCGACCGGCGAGAGTTTCGCGCGTGCTCCCACGATCATGCCGGCGACCACAACGCCAACGAGCGAAAGCAGAGCTGCACCCAGAGCCAGCCAAACCGCGCCGCCGAGACTGAACGGATCGATCGAGAGACCGAAACCAAAGAAGAAGATCGCCCCGAACGAGTCACGGAACGGCACTATCAAACGTTCCATGCGCTCGCTGTGCTCTGTCTCTCCCAGAATCAAGCCGAGCAGCAGCGCGCCGATAGACTCTGCAACGTGGATCGTCTCACCTAATCCCGCTAACAGAAAAAGACAAGCGAAGATCACAACGACGAATACTTCGTTTGAAGAGATACGCAGCACTCGATTCAAGAGTGGCGTCGCCCAACGTCCGATCACAATCAGCCCGACGATGAAACCAAGCGCGATACCGCCCGACGATGCCACTCCCGCAAACGAACTCGCGCCACTCAGGATGATGCCGGAGATGAGTGACAGATACACTGCGAGAAAAACATCCTCAAACATCGTGATGCCGAGGATCAATTCTGTCTCAGGATTCGCTGTGCGCCGGTAGTCGAACAGAATCTTCGCGACGATCGCGCTCGATGAAACAGTCGTCAAACCGGCAATGATCAACGTCTCGCGCAGAGGAAATCCCGCAAGGTAACCGTAAGTAAACCCGATCGTGAAATTGAGTCCAACGTAAAGCGAACCGCCTGCCAGAATTGATCGTCCCGCTTCGATCAAGCGCGTGACATTTGATTCGAGACCAAGATAGAAGAGTAGAAACAGCACGCCCATTCGCCCCATGAACGCGATCAGTGATTGCGTCTCGATGAAGCGAAAATCAAAGACACCGATCTGCGGCGCGTGAGGTCCGACCGCCATACCGATCAGAATCAAGAACGGAACATTGGATACGCCGAGTTTGTGGGCCAGTCCGACAGCGATCGCGATCAGCGCGAGCGCCAACCCGATTTCCAGAACGACATGATCCATCGACTCACACCTTTCCTTCGATCAGGAGACGCTTGAGAGCATTGATCGTGGGCCGGTCACCGGCGACGATCAGTGTCGCTCCTGTGTTTAGGACGGTGTCAGCTTCCGGATTGGTGCGCTTCGTCTGATCCGGTTCGATGATTGAGACGATGGATGCGCCAGTGCGTGTACGAACTCCGAGTTCGCGAATGGTTTTGCCGATACATGCCGCGCCTGGTTCGATCGTGAACCACTCCAGCACGAGATCTTCCAGCACAACCTCCGCCATCGGCAGACTTCGCGGCACGTACGTGAGCCCGCCGATGATGCCGGCGATCTGACGTGCCTCGCCGTCAGACAGTCGCAGGACGGACGACGGTCGATCCATGTTGCGGCGCGTGAAATGGTAGAGCTCGCGCATGCCGTCGTCGTGAATGACGATGACCAATCGATCGCCGCTGGTCGTCTCGACCTGGAATTTGCGTCCGACGCCCGGAAGAAACCTTTCGCTGATGGTAGACATTCTCGCAGACCCTTTCCTCGGTTCTGATGAATCACTGGAGCTTTGCCGGTGGTAGCATTATAGCGTCTCATTGAGAAGACACGGTAAATGGCCGAATTTGTTGAAATAGTTATTGAAACGGTTGTCGTCAGAGGCTTTGCCTCAAAGTCAGAATTTCGGGCTTGGATGAGGTCAGTACCGTAACGCGGTAGCGTCGGGTCAGTTCTCGAACATACGATATTCCTGGCAAATTTGAGAGGCTCACGCACGACCCGACGCTACCGCGTTACGGTACTGACCGTATCCAACAATGACTTCGACTCTTGAGGCAAAGTTGTCGTCAGATATCCCTGACTGCCTGTTATCGCTTGAGAAAATCAGCCACGCCATTCATGAACATCTGCACCGCCAACATCACGAGCAACATCCCCATCAGTCTTTCCATGGCAATCAGTC
>DATNCH010000224.1:0-37111 GCA_035571655.1 Pyrinomonadaceae bacterium | reverse complement strand
AACGATCTCAGGCACCGGATCGATACTTGAAGTCGAAGTCGTTCCGACAGTCGCGACGATACAGAACGGAAGATAACCGTTGCGCTTGTCTTCTTCGATCGCTTGCGCGAGCGCTCGCGGGTCCATTCGAAACTGGCTATCCGTCGGAATCTTGCGCAAGCCGCGCTGGCCGAGCCCAAGCGTGATGACGGCTTTCTCGATCGATGAGTGCGAATGTTCGGAAACGTAAACACGCAATAACGGAAGATCGGGACGCCCGCTCATTCCCTCCTCGCGAATGCGTTTCTCGACACCTTCGCGCGCGGCGGCGATCGCATGCAGGCTGGAGACTGACGCCGTGTCGTAAATGATCCCGTTCATACCCGGATCGAGCCCCATCATCTGTCGCAGCCAATCGAGCACGACTTCCTCCAGCTCCGTCGAAGCGGGCGAAGTCCGCCACAGCATGGCTTTATTATCGAACGCGGCGGTCAACAATTCACCGAAGATTCCGGGCGCGGACGTCGAAGTCGCGAAGTACGCGAAGAACGAAGGATGGCACCAGTGCGTTAATGCCGGCACGATGAGGCGATCGAGATCTTCGATGATCTTTTCCATCGGCTCGCCCTGTGCGGGTGGATCCGAGGGCAGCTTTGCTTTGAGATCGCCGGGCTCCATCGCTGCCAGGACTGGCCTTTCATCGATCTGCTCGAAGTAATCGGCCACCCAGTCGATCAGATCATGACCAAGGCGACGAAAGTCTTCCTTGCTCATGTCGCCCAGATGGGGCGCCAGAGGGGTTTTGGGATTGTGCACGGCGCCCATCTTACAACTAAAACCGTCCACAGATTACACGGACTCACCCGCTGCGCACTCGACAGGTGCACCGAAATCGCTATAATTCGCAGATTGACCCGAGATCCGCTCGTCAAATCCAACAGCCCTTTGTGAGGACCATATGAAACGCACGTTATTAGCGCTTTTGGTGATTACTACTCTAATCGTCAGCTTTGCCTGTGAACGCCGAGGAGCCGGCAACAACGGAAGCTCTGCTGGCCCAATCGTGGTTGGATATTACGGCGATCTCTCCGGCCGCACGTCCAGTTTCGGTCAATCGACCAAGAACGGCGTCGAGATGGCCGCCGACGAGATAAACAAAGCCGGCGGAATCGACGGGCGAACAATTCAGATCGTCACGGAAGACGACCAGGGCGAGCCGAATAAGGCAGCAACCGTCGTCACCAAGCTCATCAACCAGGACAAGGTTATTGCTCTGCTGGGCGAAGTCGCGTCGTCGAATAGCCTCGCCGCCGCTCCTAAAGCGCAAGGCTCGAAGGTGCCGATGATCTCGCCTTCGTCGACAAATCCCGCCGTCACGCAGGTCGGCGATTACATCTTCCGCGTGTGCTTTATCGATCCGTTTCAGGGCGAGGTGATGGCGAAGTTTTCCGCGAACAACCTGAAAGCGAAACGTGCAGCCATTCTCTATGACTTCAACTCTGATTACAGCCGCGGCCTTTACCAGTTTTTCAAACGCAGCTTTACTCAACTCGGTGGTCAAATCGTCTCCGAACAGTCCTACACTCAAGGCGATCGCGATTTCAGTGGTCAGCTAACCGCGATTCGCTCGTCGAATCCGGAAGTGATTTACGTGCCGGGTTATTACGGCGAAGTCGGCGTGATTGCAAACCAAACAAAGCAGCTCGGAATTAAAGCGCCGTTGCTCGGCGGCGACGGCTGGGACGCGCCGCAACTCTGGCAACTCGGCGGCGCTTCTTTGAATGGTGACTACATTTCAAACCATTATTCAGTCGACGATCCGTCGCCCGCGATTCAAAAGTTTGTCGCGGACTACAAAGGTCGGTACAACATTCTGCCCGACGCCCTTGCCGCTCTCGGTTACGATTCGATGAAAGTGCTTGCGGATGCGATCAAGCGCGCCGGAACGACCGAGAACACAAAGCTGCGCGATGCGATCGCGCAAACCAAGAACTTCGGGGGTGTTACCGGACAAATCACCATCGATAAGGACCGCAATGCAGTTAAACCCGCTGTCGTTTTGAAGCTCCAGGACGGAAAGTTCGTCTACGAAACGACCATCGCTCCAGAAGGCTCGGCAACCACGCGTCTTTCAGCACCATCGACGGGTGCCGTGCCGGGAACTGTTGTTCCACAATAGGCGAGCACTGTCTATGGATACCTTTGTTCAGCAACTCATTAATGGACTAAATATCGGTGCGATCTACGCCCTGATTGCCCTGGGCTACACCATGGTCTACGGCATTCTCCGTTTGATCAATTTCGCCCACGGCGACGTGTACATGGTGGGCGCCTTTGCCGGCTTTTACATCGCACTGAGCCTCGGTCTGACTGGTCCATCGTTCCTCTCACTGAGTATCGTGCTCGTGGGAGCGATGTTGATTGCAGCTTTCGTGGGAATGATCATCGAGAGATTCGCTTACCGGCCGGTCAGGAAGTATTCCCGTATGACGACGCTGATCATGGCGATCGGCGTTTCGCTTCTGATCGAAAACCTGTTCGTCGCACGTATTGGCGCTGCGCCGCGCGCGTTTCGCGATTTTCTGGGTTCGCAAAGTCAGCCGCCTTACCACCTGTTCGGTAATGCCGCGATCTCGAAGGCGCAGATCGTAATCTTTCTCGTTTCGATCGCGCTGATGCTGCTGTTGCAGTGGATAGTGTTCAGGACGAAGGTCGGCACTGCGATGCGAGCGGTTTCCTTCAATCTAAACTCCGCCAAACTGATGGGCATCAATACCGATTTCATCATTAGTTTGACGTTTGCCATCGGCTCGGCGCTCGCGGCGGCCGGCGGCGTGCTGACTGCACAGTACAACCCAAACATCGATCCGTTGATGGGTATTCTGACTGGCTTGAAAGCCTTCGTAGCGGCGGTGCTTGGGGGAATCGGAAACATTCCCGGAGCCGTTCTGGGAGGCCTGCTCATCGGCACAGCAGAAACGTTCGTCGTCGGCTATGGACATAACATCGGCATCGCTTCGACTTATCGTGATGCTGTCGCGTTTGCAATTCTGATTCTGGTTCTGTTGCTTCGCCCATCAGGTCTGCTCGGTTCGACCGTACAGGAGAAAGTCTGAAGATTCTTTGTGTAATCTCTGGTCCTCAGTGTCTCTGTGGTGAATTTGTCTAAAGGCACGATAACCACAGAGACACAGAGGACACAGAGATTCACAGAGAAGAATTCTGAATGCCAACCTTCGTTAAACGCATCCTGGGTTTAGTTGTTGCTGTTGTGGCGCTCGTCGGCGTGAACGCGATGATGAGCACGGACGGTCTTTTCGGGTTTGGCATTCCTTATTATTACGCCGAAATCCTTGCTCTCACCGGCATCGCCGTCATACTCGCAGTCTCGCTGAATTTGATCACTGGATTTACCGGCCAGTTTTCGATCGGACACGCAGGCTTCATGGCTATCGGCGCATACGCGTCGGTGTTCATGACTGTTTACTTTTCGCAAGGACTCGAGACGTCGCTGACGTCGCTGGTGGGAGCGACGGTGGCTCAGTCAATCGTATTTCTCCTCGTAATTATTTTCGGCGCACTGGTCGCGGCGCTGGCGGGTTTGGTGGTCGGAATACCGAGTCTGCGATTGAGAGGTGATTACCTCGCGATCGTCACACTCGGGTTTGCAGAGATCATCCGCATCATCATCCTCAATATCGATCGGGTTGGCGGAGCCACAGGTTTTCGCGGTGCAGTCGCACCGTGGGAGGGTCGCGCGATCATTCCGCAGTATGCCAACTTCATCTGGATTGGCGGATTTGCAATCATCACGATCGTCGTGGTCTATAACATCGTCAACTCCGACGTTGGGCGCGCGCTCATTTCTATTCGCGAAGACGAGCTGGCCGCGGAAGCAATGGGCGTAAACACGACCCGCTACAAGGTGATCTCGTTTGTCATCAGCTCAGCGTTCGCAGGTGTCGCCGGCGCGCTCTTCGGTCACTTCCGGCAGTTCCTGCACACGAACGATTTTCAGTTCATCAAGTCAATCGAAATCATCATCATGATCGTGCTCGGCGGTATGGGATCCATCACGGGCGCGGTGCTCGGCGCGATCGTGATCACAATTCTGCCCGAACTCCTGCGCAAACTGCCCGGCGATCTCTACGGCTATCGCCTGGTGATCTATTCAGCACTGCTGATCCTGATCATGCTGACGCGGCCACAGGGCGTCATGGGCGCAAAGGAATTTGGACTGTCGTGGTTGAAACGAGCGCAGCGGCGTCCAGAGGGAGACAAACCAGTCGGCGAGAAGGGCGTACCCATCGCGCAGCAAAGTTCAACGACGCTGGAAGCATCCAAGGAAGTCGAACAAGGGAAAGAACATGCCTGAAGAAAAAGCCGAGAATAAAACTAACGGCGACCATCCTCTGCGGACCTGCAAATGCACGATCCGTTTTGGCGGTCTCGTCGCCGTGAACGAGCTCGACATGAACGTGCGCGAAGGTGAAATCTATGGCTTGATCGGTCCGAACGGCGCCGGCAAGACCACCATCTTCAATTTGCTGACGGGTGTTTACGAGCCGACTTCCGGTGAACTCTACTTTCAGGGCGAGAGAATCGACGGGTTGAAGCCGTACGAGATTTCGCGTCGCGGGATATCGCGAACATTTCAGAACATCAGACTGTTTCCGAGCATGTCTGTGCTCGAAAACGTGATGACCGCGTGTCACAGGCATGCGAAGCAGACGATCTTTGATGCAGTTCTGCGACTCCCGCGGTTTGAGCGCGACGAGCGCGAACACAGAGAGTTTGCGATGGAGCTGCTCGAGATTTTCGACCTCGCGAGATTCTGTAACGAAGGTGGAACGAGTTTGCCGTACGGGAGTCAGCGAAGACTCGAGATCGTGCGCGCGCTCGCAACTCGGCCAAAGCTGCTGCTGCTCGACGAGCCGGCTGCGGGCATGAACCCTTCGGAACAGGAAGACCTGATGCAGTTGATCAAGCAGATACGCGATCGCTTCGGACTCACGATCCTGCTGGTCGAACACAACATGAAAGTGGTTATGGGCGTGTGCGAGAGAATCCAGGTCGTGGACTATGGAAAGTCGATCGCGCTCGGCGTGCCGGAACAGATCAAGAATGATCCGAAGGTGATCGAAGCGTATCTTGGAGATTAGGTTTTTTTAACCACAGATTACACAGATGCTCACGCTAGAAAACGTCTCAGTAAATTACGGCGCCATCGAGGCGCTCACGGGCATCTCCATGCGCGTTGAGAAGGGCGAGGTCGTTACGCTCATCGGCGCCAATGGTGCGGGCAAAACCACGACGCTTCGCACCATTACCGGCCTGCTCCAGCCGCGACACGGACGAATCATTTTCGAAGATGAAGACATCAGCGGCACAGCCACGCACAAACTAGTGGCGCGTGGAATCTCGATGTCGCCCGAAGGCCGTGGCGTGTTTGCGAATCTGTCCGTTCGAGAAAATCTACAGATGGGCGCGTACTTGAAGAAGAACAAGACCGAGATCGCGAACGATATGGAACGTGCCTTCAGGATGTTTCCACGTCTCAAAGAGCGCGAAGCTCAGAAAGCGGGAACGTTATCGGGCGGCGAACAGCAGATGCTCGCAATGGGTCGCGCGCTCATGTCCAGTCCACGATTGCTGCTGCTGGACGAGCCCTCGCTCGGGCTCGCACCCCTCGTGGTCCATACAATCTTTGAAGCTATAGACGAGATTAAGAGCAAAGGTACTACGATTCTCCTCGTCGAACAGAACGCGCACGCGGCGCTGGGCCATTCCGACCGCGCCTACGTTCTCGAGACCGGAAGAATAGTTATGGAAGGTCCATCAAAAGACCTCGCCAATGATCCGAGGATTAAAGAAGCCTATCTCGGTGAGTAGACCCAGCGGTCTCCACCTCCGAAAAGTTTTTCTACCAGCAGCCATCGTCCTGATGGCACTCGCGTTCTCCTGTACACGACGGTCAGAAGTAAACGACGCGGTCGACCGCAGCACCATCAAGATCGGTTACTTTGGCGATCTGACTGGTCCAACTTTCAATTTCGGACAGTCGGCCATCAACGGCGTGCTCATGGCCGCTTCCGAGATCAACGACAGCGGCGGCATCAACAATCGCAAGATCGATGTCGTGATCGAAGACGACCGCGGTAGTCCGGAAGAGGCGGCGCGCCTGACCGCAAAACTCATCGACGACGACAAGGTTGTTGCGATTATTGCCGGCGGCACGTCGGGCAACAGCCGCGCGGCAGCTCCGAAGGCACAGTCGTCACACGTGCCTTTCATCTCGACCTCCGCGACCGATCCCGCGGTGACGCAAGTCGGCGATTACATCTTCCGTGCATGCTTCGTCGATTCGTTTCAGGGTGAAGTGATGGCGAACTTTGCGGCCAACACGCTCAAGGCACACAAGGCCGCGGTGCTTTTTGATTTCAATTCACCGTACGGGCGAGGTTTGACGAGCTTTTTCGCGCTCAGCTTTACGAAGCTTGGTGGCAAGATCGTGAGCGAACAGTCGTACACGCAGGGTGATGCGGATTTTAAAGGCCAGTTGAGCACGATTCGATCGGCGGAACCGGACGTGATCTACATTCCGGGTTACTACGGCGACGTTGCCCTGATCGCGAAACAGGCTCGCATGCTCGAATTGACGCAGCCGTTGCTGGGCGGTGATGGTTGGGATGCGCCTGAGCTCTGGCAGTTAGGCGGCGACGCGTTGAACGGTTCGTACATTTCAACTCACTATTCGATCGACGATCCTTCACCGGCGATCCAGAAGTTTGTCGAAGGGTACAAGCAGCGCTACGGGAACCTGTTGCCCGATGCGCATGCAGCGCTGGCGTACGATGCTGCGCGGTTGCTGTTTGATGCGATCGCGCGCGCGGGGAGTACGGAGAATGGCAAGCTGCGCGACGCACTCGCGCAAACGAAGAACTTCGGCGGCGTGACGGGGATTATCAACATGGACGCCGACCGCAATGCCATAAAACCCGCCGTTGTGCTGAAGTTGCAGGACGTGAGATCCATCTACCAGGAAACGATCCAGCCACAGACGAAGTAGGGCCACAAAAAGGCACAAACCGAAGCACACAAAAAAGCACACAAAAAGGCATACAAGAGGGCATACAAGAATTAGCTAATTTGTGCTTTTTTGTGGACCCAATTTGTGCCTTTTTGTGGCTTCCTCTAAAGCACTTTCGACGCTCTGGCGCGCAGTGCCTCCGATTTGAGACTTCGAGTTCAACGTACTCTCGAGTGACAAAGCCTCGTAAACATCAGGCTCAATGAGCGACGAGAATTTCTGAAACTCATCGAGACTCAGCTCCTGCAACTCCTGCTTCAACTCAATCGCACGCATCACGATCTTCCCGACGATCTCGTGCGCCTCTCTAAACGCCACGCCCTTTCGCACGAGATAATCTGCAAGCTCGGTCGCATTCATATACCCACCCGCCGACGCCGCCCGCGCTCGATCTTCGTTGACAGCGATATTCCGCATCACCGTCGTCGTCACTTCCAAACTCGACTTCACCGTATCGAGCGCATCGAACACCGCTTCCTTGTCTTCCTGCATATCTTTGTTGTATGCGAGTGGCAGACCCTTCAACGTCGTAAGCAGCCCAAGCAAATCACCAAAAACCCGGCCTGCCTTCCCACGCACGAGCTCCATCGAATCCGGATTCTTCTTCTGCGGCATCAGACTCGACCCCGTCGCGATCGCATCGCCGAGCGCGAAGAACCCAAACTCGCTTGTAGCGTAGAGAATGATGTCTTCAGCAAGCCGCGACAGGTGGACCATTACGAGCGAGCACGCGCTCAAGAACTCGACACAGAAATCTCGATCGCTCACAGCGTCGAGACTGTTCCACGCGACTCCTTCAAACCCCAACGTGCGCGCCAGGGCCTCGCGATCGATCGGGAACGACGTGCCCGCTAAGGCCGCAGAGCCGAGCGGCAGGACGTTCACGCGACGCCGCACTTCCGCGAGTCGCTCGCGGTCGCGCGCAAGCATTTCGAAGTAAGCCAGGCTCCAGTGGGCCAGCAGCACGGGTTGCGCTCGTTGCAGGTGCGTGTATCCCGGAATCACTACTTCGCGATGCGCGTCAGCAAACTCGAGTAATGCCGTCTGGAGACTGCGGGCAACCTGATCGAGTTCGTCGACGGACTTGCGCATCCAGAGTCGAAAGTCAGTTGCGACCTGATCGTTGCGGCTGCGGCCCGTGTGCAGCTTGCGACCCACGTCACCCGCCAGGGCAATCAATCGCGCTTCGACAAACGAGTGCACGTCTTCCGCGGAAGCGTCGTTAAAATAATCTTGATCTTCGCGGCCTCGTTTGATGATTGAGTCGAGCGCCGTGCGAATCTGCATTCCCTCTTCAGGACGCAAAACTCCCGCGCTCTCCAACGCCGCGCAATATGCGATGCTGGCTATGACGTCGGCTTCGAAGAGTCTGCGGTCGAAGCGAAACGAGTTATTGAATTCCGCGAAACCAGGGTCCGTTTTTCCTTCGAACCGCCCGCCCCAAAGATTTTTCGACTCAGCCATAAAAACCTCTGCCCTAAAGTTTGACGCCCGCACAACAGGCGTGATAGTTTATGCATCTATGCATTGTTTATGCAAGTGTAATGCATAACGCACGTATGAATAAGCGAGAGCGGCAGCAAAAGATTTTGAGTTTGATTCAGGCCAAGCCCGTCGGCACGCAGGCAGACCTGCGCACGCTGCTCGAGAGGGCTGGCCTCCCGGCGACACAGTCGAGCGTATCGCGCGATTTGGAAGAATTGGGCGTCGTCAAGCATCACGGGCATTACACATTGCCGCGAACAAACGGCGCGGCGGTGCGCGGACTGGTGAGTTTAGACCAGGCGGGCGACAGTCTGGTAATCGCTCGCACGATTCCCGGTCTCGCGTCGGGCGTCGCAGTTGAAATCGACGCCGCCAAGATTCCAGAGATCGTCGGGACCATCGCTGGCGAAGATACGATTTTCATCGCCGTACGCAGTGCAACAGATCAGCGAGCAGCGATAAAAGAGATATGGAACTTGTTTGGAAATTAAACGAAACTCGATGACCAAAAACATTCGCAAAATTGTCCTGGCTTACTCCGGCGGTCTCGACACCTCCGTCATGCTTCGCTGGTTGAAAGAAAACTACCACTGCGAAGTTGTCTGTTACTGCGCCGACGTGGGCCAGGGCGAAGAACTCTCGGGACTCGAAGACAAAGCGCTCGCGACTGGCGCCGCAAAACTCTACGTCGAGGATCTGCGTGAAGAGTTTGTGCGCGATTACGTCTGGACCGCCGTGAAAGCAAATGCGGTTTACGAAGGCGTCTACCTGATGGGAACTTCACTGGCGCGTCCCGTGATTGCAAAACGGCAGATTGAGATCGCGAAGAAAGAAGGTGCTGACGCCGTCGCACACGGCGCGACCGGCAAGGGCAACGACCAGGTGCGTTTCGAGTTGACCTATTACGCGCTGCAACCGGACATCAAAGTCATCGCTCCCTGGCGTGAGTGGGACTTCAAAGGGCGCATGGATCTGATCGCATATGCGCGCGATCACAACATCCCCGTGACCGCGACTGCAGAGAAACCGTATTCGACCGACGCCAACTTGATGCACATCTCCTACGAAGGCGGGATTCTCGAAGACCCCTGGGCCGCGCCGCCCGAAAATATTTTTCAACTGACGCGTTCGCCGGAAAATGCTCGAACCGAGTCGCAGATGATCGAGATCTCTTTCGTTAAGGGAGAGCCGGTCGCGATCGATGGTAAACAACTCGATTCGGTCGCGCTGCTCGACACGCTGAACAAGATCGGAGGAGAACACGGCATCGGTCGTGTCGATCTCGTCGAGAATCGATTCGTCGGCATGAAGTCACGCGGCGTGTACGAGACGCCCGGCGTCACGATCCTGCACGCAGCACATCGCGCGCTCGAGTCGATCACGCTCGATCGCGAAGTGATGCACCTGCGCGATTCGCTTGGAGTGAAGTTTGCCGAGAGCATCTACTACGGTTTCTGGTTCGCGCCCGAGTTCAAGTTGATGCGGAAGATGATCGACGAGACTCAGGCAACTGTGACGGGCGATGTACGTCTAAAGCTCTTTCGCGGAAACGCGATCGTGGTCGGGCGCCGCTCGCCAAACTCGCTCTACGACGAGAAGGTGGCGACGTTCGAGGCCGACACTGTTTACAACCAGCGCGATGCGGAAGGTTTCATCAAGCTGAACGCGCTGCGGTTACGGTTAGGAGGTGGCAGATGAATAACGCAATCAAAGTCATCGACGTCGACAAGATCGGATCGGCTACGTCGCCGTTGGCTCTCGCGAAGACTATCGCCTTCGTCTCTTCTTCTGACGCCACCATGGCGGGCGATGTCGTCGTCGTTCGCGCGCTGACTGACAGCGCAACGTACAACATGCTCGAGCTGCCGACCGGCAGGCTCGCGAAGATCAATCCCGGCGACTTGTTGATCGGTGTTCTCGGGCGACGCCGGGCGCTGAAAGGTTTTGTCGGCGACGTGCCGCCGTCACTCCAGAGCGACGATCAACTTCACCTGCTTAACATGGGCGGCGTGATCGGTCATTGCACCGGACACCATTCGAGTCTCGGCGATGCGATCAAGTTGGAAGTGATTGGGTTGGTGTGTGATGAAGCAGGCACGGTTCTGAATATCGCGGACGCTGCTTTGCCGCCGCTTAAGAATCTCGGCGAGACGGCGCCGATCGTGATGATCGCGGGCACGAGTATGAACAGTGGCAAGACTTACGCGGCGACAGAATTGATCAAGCAGGCGACACGCGCGGGTCTGCGTGTGGCGGCAGGAAAACTCTCAGGAATCGCATGCCTGCGCGACACGTTGAACATGTCGGACCACGGTGCGGTTGCGACCGCGAGTTTTCTCGATTGTGGTCTGCCGTCGACGGTTGATATCGAAGATCTCGCGCCGCCGGCGAAGGCGATTATCGCGCGGTTGAATGAGGTCAGCCCGGATTTGATCGTGATTGAGCTGGGCGACGGGATTCTCGGTGGTTATTCGGTCGACACTGTGTTTGGCGATTCTGAATTACTCGACGCGACGGCGGCGCTCGTGTTTTGTGCGTCGGATTATGTTGGCGCGTGGGGCGGAATCGAACTGCTGCGACGACGAGGTGTCGAAGTCGATGTAATCTCGGGGTCGGTGACTGACTCGCGCATGGGCGAGGACTACATCAAGACGCAGTTCAGCGTGCCTGCGGCAAACGCGCGACGCGACGGCGCCGCGCTTTTCGAGTTCGTGATGGCGAAAGTGGAAGCATTCTCTGCGGCCCTCTGCGTACCTCTGCGTTCTCTGCGTTTAAACGCCTGATCGAACGCAGAGATCGCAGAGATACGCAGAGGACGCAGAGAAGAAAGAAATGGGAAAGCAAAATAAAATTCGGGTGGGAATCTTTGGTGGCTCCGGGTATGGTGGCTCGGAGTTGCTGCGCATTCTGCTATTTCACCCGAACGTCGAGCTTGTGTTTGTGACGGCGAACGAGCAGGCGGGTAAATCGATCGGCGAAGTGCATCGGAATCTGAATGGGCTGACGCAACTGAGTTTCGTCAAGTCACCGGAAGAAGTGGATGGTATCGACTGTGTTTTCCTCGCGCTCCCGCACGGGCAGGCGATGGACGTTGTTCCACGCCTGCCCGGAGATCTGAAAGCGATTGATCTCTCGGGAGACTTTCGACTTCGCGATCAGAGTGTTTTTGAGAAGCATTACAAACAAGCCCATACGGCGATGGGTGCGCAGGCGGAATTTGTTTACGGCCTGACTGAAACGAATCGTGAAGCGATCAAGCAAGCACGCCTGATCGCGAATCCGGGTTGTTTTGCGACGGCGACCTTGCTCGGGCTGGCGCCGCTCGTGGCGAATGGGCGCATCACGGGCCGCGTTGTTGTCGACGCAAAGACAGGCTCGTCGGGCTCGGGCGCGAAAGCGGCGGCGAACACCCACCATCCACAACGGATGAACTCGTTCTACGCGTACAAGCCGTTCACACATCAGCACGTGCCTGAGATCGAACAGGAACTCGAGCATGTCGGCGATTGGACCAGCGAGCTTGTTTTCATGACTCACTCGCTGCCCGTCGCACGCGGAATCTTCGCCTCGATCTACGCCGAAGCGCGAAACGAAATCACTGACGCGGAATTGCGCGAGCTCTTCGCGGATTACTATCGCGGCTCTTTCTTCGTGCGTTTGGTTGACGGCTCACCCGACATCAACTGGGTGAAGACGACAAACTTTTGCGACATCGGCTTTGCCGTCCGCGGAAAGCAGCTCGCGATCTTTTCCGCGCTCGACAACCTGGTCAAAGGCGCGGCCGGCCAGGCAGTGCAAAACATGAACCTGATGTTTGGGTTGGATGAAAAGAGTGGTCTTATGTTAGTGGGAACTAACCCATAACGAGACAGGATTTATATCCTGTCCAAGGTTTTATTGTGGTCACAAACGAAGATCAGTTCCAGCTCGCCACTTACAAAAAAATGCCGATCGCCGCACAACGCGGCGAAGGGGTCTGGATCTACACGAACGACGGCGATAAATATCTCGACCTGTACGGTGGTCACGCGGTCGCGGGCACGGGCCATTGTCATCCACATGTCGTCGAAGCACTCCGCCACCAGGCGAGTACGCTGATCTTTTATTCGAATCTCGTCTACTCTGAAGCCCGTGCACGCGCCGCGGAAAAGCTGGTCTCAATTTCGCCGGCGACGCTGACGAAAGTCTTCTTCTGCAACTCGGGCACGGAGGCCAACGAGAATGCGATGCGTATGGCGCGGATGTCTACGCGGCGCGAGAAGCTCATCACGTTCTCAGGCGGCTTTCACGGGCGGACCGCCGACGCCATCAGCGCAACCTTCCTCGGCAAGTATCGTGAGATCGGAAAGCCGAATGTCCCAGGCCACCTCGAAGCTGAGTTTGGCAACATCGACTCAGTCCGAGAGCTTGCAGACGAGACGGTGGCGGCGATCATGCTCGAGCCGATTCAGTCCATGGCGGGCGTGCGCATGGCCCAAGCCGATTTTTATCGCGCGCTGCGCGAGTTGTGCGAAGAGCGCGGGATCGTTCTGATCTACGATGAAGTGCAGACCGGCGTTGGACGCACAGGTGAGTGGTTCTTTGCCGGCAGTGAAGCAGGCGCCCACGTTGTTCCTGACGTTGTGACGCTCGCGAAAGCGCTGGGCAGCGGTGTTCCTGTCGGCGCGTGTGTCGTCAATGAAGCGATTGCTTCACAGATCAAAGAGAACGATCTCGGAACGACGTTCGGCGGCGGCATGTTAGCGATGGCAGCAGTCACGGCGACGCTCGAAGCGATCGAAAACGATCGCATGCTCGCGAATGTGCAAAGAGTTGAAGCTTACTTGCGAAGTCGACTTCAGGAAGTGGGGCAAGTGAAAGCCGTGCATGGTCTTGGTTTCCTGCTCGGGATCGAATTCGACGACAAGGCAGCGCCGGTTCACCAAAAACTACTCGGTCGCAAGATCATCACCGGCACGTCGAGCAATCCAAACGTTTTGCGGTTGTTGCCGCCGTTGTGCCTGGCAGAGGAACACGTGGATCTGTTTGTAAAGGCGCTTGCGTGATGCATTTTCTTACCACCATCGATTTATCTCGCGAGCAGCTCGATCAACTGATCGAGTCGGCGTTGCGCTTCAAGCGCGGTGAGGATCGATCTACACCGCTGGCGGGCAAGTCTGTGGCGCTGGTGTTTTTCAATCCCAGCTTGCGCACGCGCGCCTCGATGCAGGTCGGAATTTATGAACTCGGCGGCAATCCGGTTGTGCTCGAACCGGGCGGGACGAGCTGGACGCTCGAGCATCGGGAAGGCGTCGTGATGAACTCCGACAAGACCGAGCACGTCGCGGAGTTCGTGCGCGTACTCGAGCGGTACTGCGTCGCCATCGGCGTCAGAACATTTGCGACTCTAAAAAACTGGCCGGAAGAGCGCATCGATCCGGTGCTCAACGCATTCGCGCGATATGCGTCTGTGCCGATCATCAACCTCGAATCCGCGATGCATCATCCCTGCCAGTCACTCGCCGACATGATGACGATCCGTGAAAAGCTCGGCGCCGGGCGCAAGCGCGTCGTGTTGACCTGGGCCTGGCACCCGAAGCCGCTTCCGATGGCGGTGCCAAACAGCTTCGCACTCGCGGCAGCCCAGATGGGCCACGATCTCGTGATCGCACATCCACCCGGATTCGAGCTTGACGAAGAGCTCATCGACACGTCGCGAGACGTCGCGAACGCGTCCGGTGGAAGTCTGAAAATCACAAACGATATCGAAGCGGCTTTCACAGACGCCGAAGTCATCTACGCAAAGAGTTGGGGTGGAAAACAGTTTTACGGAAACAGCGAGCAGGACACGATCACCCGAGCGCAATATCGACGCAAGTGGATCGTGGACGAAGACAAGATGGCACGCACCGACAGCGCGATCTTCATGCACTGCCTGCCCGTTCGCCGCAACGTAATCGTGACCGACGCCGTGATCGATTCGCCGTCTTCCGTCGTGATCGACGAAGCTGAGAATCGTTTGCATGTGCAAAAGGCAGTAATGAATTTGGTACTTGGTAAATGACCACTGCAACCGTCGACGATCAACTCCGTCTCGACCTCCTGCGGGAGGCGCTACCGTACATTCAGCGCTTCAAAGGGCAGACGTTTGTCGTCAAACTCTCCGGGAAGGTCACCGAGAACCAGGAGAACCTAATCTCAATCGCCGAGGAGCTGGCGCTCCTGCACCAGGTGGGCATTCGCATCTGCGTGGTCCATGGCGGCGGCAAACAGCTAAGCGAGCTGGCAAAGCAGTTGGGAGTCGAACAGACGATCATCGAGGGTCGCCGCGTGACTGACGACGCCACGCTCGACATGGCAAAGATGATCTTCGCCGGCAAGATCAACACAGATATTCTCGCCGCCCTGCGCAATCGCGGAATCGAGGCAGTCGGTCTTTCCGGCGTCGACGGCAACATCGTCCACGCAGAACGACGCCCGCCCAAAGAGATCCTGAACCGCGAAACCGGAGTGCGAGACAAGGTGGACTTCGGTCACGTTGGCGACGTGGTCCAGATCAACGCAAGACTGCTCACGGTGTTGTTGGACCACGGCTATCTACCGGTCATCTCGTCTCTGGGCGCCGACGCGGAAGGCATGGTTTTCAACATCAACGCCGACACGATCGCCGCGGAGATCGCGGTGCAATTGCGTGCCGAAAAGTTGATCCTGCTGAGCGACGTCGACGGTATTTACCTGACCGCCGGCAACCCGGCAACGAAGCTCTCGCGACTTACAGCAACCGAGGCAGGCGAACTGATAAGCAGTGGCGCTGCCTCTGGCGGCATGATTCCGAAACTCCAAAGCATCGTGGTGCTGCTGGAACGAGGCGTTCACAGCGCCCACATCATCAGCGGCACGAAACGCAATGCCCTTCTCTCCGAGATCTTCACCGACAAAGGCACCGGCACGATGATCGTCGCCTGACGGGGAGACGAGGAGACACGGTGACGGGGCGACGCGGAGACGCGGAGCGGCATCTCCGCGTCTCCCCATCCCCGCGTCCTTACACTATCGGCGACTGCGGCAGGAAGCGATCGCGATCGAACGGCGGATCTTCGTGTTCGGGAATCAAGTCGTTGGGCCAGTCGTGGGCCCATTGCCGGCGATGCTCTTCGTCAGCGTAGTATTTCAGGTACGTCTGATTGTCTTCGTCGCTGCCGCTTCCAGTCAGATCGATCATGTAAGCGTAGCTGGGATTCTCGGGAAAGAGCACCGCTTCTTCACGCAAAGCGTCGTGGTAAAGATAGTCGTAGAGTTCGCGATCGGAGAGGTGATTTGTGTGAAACACGTAAGCTCCGAGCGTCGACAGTCGCTCGATGAGTGTCTTCAACTGGATGCGCAATCCGTCTTTGTCGAGCGTGTCCGGAGCCGGGACCTCCAGTCCGGAATTCTCGAGCAGGCGCATGAGGCTGATCGGCTCGGCTGTTTCGTATTCGAGTACGTGTCGTAGAAATTCTTCTTCCATGTCGGCAGGCATCGACTCGAGCGTCGTGGTGCTGCCGCCAAGTTTTTCCAACTCAGCGCGGAGTTTCGCGATGCGTTCTTCCTGACTGGGTTCGTCTGCGAATTGAATAAATGACATTTCTGGCTCCTTAAGGTTAAAGGTTAAGGTTTGAGGTGCCCTGGTGGAGTTTGTGAGGCCCTCCGTCCGTGGCGCATAGACTAATCTTTCTCGCGCAAAGGCGCAAAGGCGCGGAGACGGGGGACGCGGAGACGGGGAGACACGGCGACGCGGAGAATAATCACCGTGTCTCCGCGTCTCCCCGTCACCGTGTCTCCCTGGGTGGTGCAGGAGCTGTGAACATGTCCAGATTCGACATTCCAAGACTCGTTTCGATCTCTTCCATCCTCTGCAACGCCGCGTCGAATCCGTCGCCGCCGAACTGTTCCGTTTCGATCTCTTCGAACTTCGCTGCGAGGGCGTCGAGTTCTGCTTCTCCCACGGCCGCCTTCCACGCGGGAAAGATGATCGTGTCTTCGATCGCGGCATGATGCGCGTACATCCGCACGAACGACTCCATTGCTCTTGCCAGAGGCTCGATGCTGTTCGATGGAATTCGATCTTCTTTGGTTATCGACAACACGTACTCCGTGATCTCGCGGCCGCGCGCGTGTTGGGCCAGCAGCACGTCGACGTACGAGGCAGGCGCGCCGGGCGACTTCTTCACAGTTGGAAAAATGAAAACCTCTTCCAGCTTCTTCTCGTGGTAGTCTTCGCCGAAAACGCGAAACAGGTTGGCGGCCTTCTCGAGTGTGTCGGGTGGAACTGACGAAGGATCCTGGCGCAACCTGGTTGCCGATTCCTGGTAGACCAGCAAAGCGCGGCGAAGAATGCCGTGTTCGCGCATCAGGTCTTCCGTCGCAGTCACTTCAACAGGCTCGTGTTCGCCAGGCGCTGGTTCGCTCTTCTGTTCATTCGTTGCGCTGCCGGATGAATTCGACGCGCTGCGGCACGCGTTGAGCAGAACACCCGCGCTTGCCAGTGAAATGCCTGTCAGTAGCTGTCTTCGTTTTTCGTCCAAGTTGAAATCTCCTCGGCGTTTCGATCTTGAAAGCCTTTGATATTACTCTGCTCGGGACGTTAGACTAAGGGTAAATCAATGGATAATGAAGCAATCGCGCGACGATTCTATCGTCTCGCAGGATTAATGGAGATTCGCGGCGACGATCCATTCCGGCTGCGCTCGTATCGCAACGCGGCGGAAGCGATCGAGGTCTGGCCGACGCCTTTGAAAGAGATCGCGGAGAAGGAAGGTGTCGCAGGTTTACAGGAGATTCCCGGCGTCGGCAAAGCGATTGCGGGCAAGGTCGTCGAACTGCTGGAGAAAGGGACTTTCGACGCGTGGGAGCGGCTCACCGCCGAAACACCCGAAAGCGTACTCGATCTAACAGACGTCCCGGGGATTGGTCCAAAAACCGCCGCGCTCTTGCTCCAGCGCTTCAAGGTCTCTTCGCTCGCCGACCTGAAAACCTTCGTCGCCTCAGGCGGCCTCGACATGGTCGACGGCATTGGCCCGAAGACCGCTGAGAAAATAAAAGAGGCGCTGGAGTAGCCACAAAAAGGCACAAAAGGCACAAAAGCGTGTACTAATTTATTTTGTGCTTTTTGTGCCTTTTTGTGGCAATCAATTCGTGTTAATCTGCGGCCCACCATGAGCAAAAGAATGAAACGCCGTGATTTCATGCGTAACAGTGCGGTTGCGGGGTTGGCTGTGGCAGCGACTGAGGTCAAAGGGTTTCCGATGATCCTCGAACAGAGTGTCGTGAAGCCGCTCGTTATCGCTTCGGCGAATGGAAACAGATTCAAGAACGGCGGCAACGTGACGGCGGTGCAGAAGGCGTTCACGATGATGACGGCTGGTTCTGACGTGCTCGACGCGGTTATAGCAGGCGTGAATATCGTCGAGCTTGACCCACTCGACGACAGCGTCGGTTACGGCGGCTTGCCGAACGCGGACGGCGTGGTGCAACTCGATTCGTCTGTGATGCATGGTCCAAGGAAAGCTGCCGGCGCCGTGGGCGCACTCGAAGGCGTGCGCACGCCTTCGCTGGTGGCTAAGGCGGTGCTGGAGAACACGGACCACCATCTCATCGTCGGCAAAGGCGCGCAGGATTTTGCACGCAACATGGGGTTCAAGATCGAAGACGATCTCAACACTGAGAACTCGCGCAAGCAGTGGATCGAGTGGAAACGGCGAACAGATCCCAGTCACTATCTCGATCCGAAGAAGCGCGCCGCCGCCGGACACAAAGCAGCGCTCGACATGCTCGCCGAGGGTCTCCTGCGCGAGGAGAACCTGCACGGAACGATCAACTGCGATGGCCTCAACTCGAAAGGCGAAATCTGCGGTGTTACCACGACCAGTGGTTTGGCGTGGAAGATTCCCGGGCGACTCGGCGACTCGCCGATCCTCGGCGCGGGACTCTACGTCGATGGCGCCGTTGGCGCTGCGGGTTCAACGGGACGCGGTGAAGCGAATCTCTTCAATCTCTGTTCGTTTGTGATCGTCGAGGAGATGCGTCGCGGTGCTCACCCGAAAGACGCAGGCATGGAAGTGTTGAATAGAATCAAGAACAACACGATCGAGAAGAGACTGCTGAACAGCCGTGGCTTGCCGAACTTTGGGATTAATTTCTACATCCTCAATGCGAAAGGCGAATACGCGGGAGTGACGATGTACGAAGGCTCCTCCTTCGCGTTATGCACTGAGAATGGACCACAGACGCTGAAATCGGAGCCGCTCTTGCAAGGTAAGCCGAGCGATTAAATTGGACGCGGGGACAGGGAGACGCGGAGACGCGGAGAATATCACCGTGTCCCCGCGTCTCCCCGTCCCCGCGTCTGGTTTTACTGGGCATTAGGGTCGTTCTGCATCATCCCGAAGATGTTTCCTTCGGTATCCTTGCAGTAGACCAACCAACCCACTCCAGGTATCGGCATCTTCGGCACAACAACCTGCGCGCCGTTTGATGTCGCACTCTGCGTCGACTCATCGACGTTCGCGACGTCGACCGTGCAGACGTAGGCAATCACTGCCTGCCCGTCAATCTCACCCTGGCGCCGAATCAAACCACCATTGATTCCCGGCTGACTGTCTGGACCAGTCGTGACGAGCCAGTAGTCCATCGGTCCTTCCCACTTTTGAAAGGTCCAACCAAAAAGAGTTGTGTAAAAGTTGACGGCGCGATCGGGATCGCCCGCATGAATCTCGAAATGAACGACTCTCGGCATTGACGTTTCTCCTTTACGAATTCGCCGCGGCGGGCGTGTTTCCGTACTTCTGCGTTGCGAAGCCCACAATCAATCCGACCAGTGTGCCGGGCAGAATGATTTGGAAATAATATTTGCCCACCATGAGCGCGGTGAGATAAGCCAGGACCGCTCCTATCGCAACTCCGAATAAGATGCCAATCGGCAATGAGTGGAACTTCTTTGCAAAAAAGCCAATTGCGATTCCGGCGATTATTCCCTTAATTGTGGAACCGACTACTATACTGCCAAGTTCACTTCTAGCGTCTGGCGTGAACCATGCAGTCAGGCCGTCGATAACGCCGAGAACAGCGCCAAGAATCAAGCCAATTAGGGGTTTGGACATTGTCGTTTCTCCTTCTGTTGAATGGTCTCGTTGTTCTATTAAACGTCTGCCGAGAAATTTTTAAGGTTGAGAGGTAAAAACTAAAAAAACCCTCATCAGGACGTAAGCAAGCACCAGCAACACGAGAAAACGGTTCTTGCTGACCCAACGGCTCGCCTTCTCGATCGCGCTTTCCCGGTAGGCTGAAACGGGTTCTGCATCAAGCAGCCGGCCGATGTCAGCCGACAACTCTGACGCAGTCGAATACCTGTTCTCTTTTTCATCCGCACGCGCTTTCAAACAGATCGCCTGAGCAGCTTTGCTGAGTTTCGGTTGGTCTTTCAACAGAAAATGCAGAACTGCGCCGAGCGAATAGACGTCTGCGCGCTCGTCGAGTTGGTCGATCTCGCCACGCGCCTGCTCCGGCGACATGTAATCGCGGGTGCCGATCACTGTTCCTGCGTTTGTGTTAAATCCGTCCACAGATTGCACAGATTCGTCTGTGAAATCTGTGTACGGCTTTCCCGTTAGCTTCGCGACACCCCAATCCAGCACGAGCACTTCCCCGAACGATCCGATCATGATGTTCTGCGGTTTGAGATCGCGGTGAATCACGCCGTGTGCGTGAGCGAAAGCAACCGCATCACAAACAGCTTGAAACTTTCGCAGACGATCCCTGATCGAATCGTTCTCTGCCGCATACTCGTCCAGGCGGCTGCCGCGTACATATTTCATCGCATAGAACACACGGCCGTCAGGCAACGTGCCGGCGTCGTGAACCGGAACGATTCCGGGATGCTCGAGTCGCGCGATGATCTGTGCTTCGCGAACCATGCGATTTCGCAGATCTTCAGTTATCTCGGGTGTGTTGAGCACTTTGATCGCGACGAGGCGGTTGAGTTCACGATCTTGCGCCAGGTACACAGTACCCATGCCGCCGCGCCCGAGTTCTTTGATGAAGGTGTACTTCGTCGAACTGAAATCCGGGTTCGCTACGACGGTGCGGAGATAGTTCAACTTGTCGTCCGAGAGCCACTTCATTTCACGTCGACTCCGAGCAGCGAGCGAGCTTCAATACGAAACTCCTCGTCCGTCGCGGTTATCTCGCGCAACTTCTCCAACACGATACGGCGGAAGTCACGACGCACAGCGGCGAGGTAGTTATTGACTGTTGCCGGTTCCAGGCCGAATTCATTCGCCAGTGACGCATAGGAAATGTTCGTATCGTCACCCAGATCGTAGCGCTGAAAGAGTTGAAAGTGGGTGGTGCGGCCTGACTCTTCGCAGCGCTGTCGCAAGGCGTCGACGGCGATGGTGAACATCCAACGCACCCACTCGCGATGAAAGTAGTCTTCCGGGCTCAGATCCGAAGCGACTAGCTCGTTTTCCGCCGTGGCGAAGTCCAACTGATAGTGGTCCATGTCGCCGCCGCGTTTGAGCCGGCGACCGGCTTTGCGTTCGTTGGCGATGAACCCGTCGAGACACGTGCGCAAAAACGTTTGAAAGCTGGCCTTGCTCGCGTCGTAACCAGCGAAATGATTCTTCTCGAATGCGTTCGCAAAGAATCCCTGTGTCAGATCCTTCGCGTCTTCATTGTCAGCGTGCCATTTCAGACGAATGTATTTGTACGCCGGTTTCCAGTAGCTGGTAAGGATAGTATCGAACGCGCGGCGCCGTGTGACTTGATCGTCGCTGCGAGCACCGACGATGGCTGAGTGATTGGTGGCCGGGAACTTGTGAAGTGGGCCACCGATATCGGTGTCTGGATCCATGATGTTGAAGATTTAAGCCGCAGATTTTCGCAGATGAACGCGGATCAGATCCGCGTTCATCTGCGAAAATCTGCGGCTTAAATCTGTCTCTTGACGATGACTAATGTGATGTCGTCAGCGGCGCTTGTGCCCTGCGCGAACTTAGTCAACGACGACTCGATGCGATCGCGAATGCCCGCCGCAGAGGCTTCGATGTTGCGCGAGACGACTTCATAGAGCCGCGTGGCGCCGAATTCTTCACCCGTCGGACTGACGGCTTCCGTCACACCATCGGAATAGATGACGAGCACATCGCCGTGCTGCAACTGCGTCCGGCCTTCTCGATATTCGGCGTCGGGCTTGATCCCGAGTGGCAAGCCTCCGGAGGCGAGTTGTTCGACCGTACCTGCCGAGTGAACAATCAGCGGCGGATTGTGTCCCGCGTTGAGGAACGACAGCGCCCCCGATTGCGGATCGAGCTCAGCGTAAAAGAGCGTGACGAAACGATTCGCGGGAATATTGTCCGCGAGATACCGGTTAACCGCGGAGATCGTCGCCACCAGCGAATTGTGCGACGCGGATTGCGCGTGAATCGCCGCATGCAGCGACGACATCAGGAGCGCCGCGGCAGTTCCCTTGCCTGACACGTCGCCCAACGCGATCACGAGTCGCCCATCGTCGCGCTCGATGAAGTCGTAATAGTCGCCGCCGATCTCGTAACAGGGAAAACTGATCCCCTGCAATTCGTAACCACTGACGTGCGGCGGCGCAGTCGGTTGGAACCGCTGCTGGATCTCACTCGCCAGAGCAAGCTCGCGTTCCATGCGCTCGCGCTCGAGTCGCGCTTCGACGAGCCTCGCGTTCTCGACGCGTATCGCCGCGACCGACGCGAGCGTAGTCAAAACCTTCAGGTGATCTTCGGTGAATCGTCCCTCGGCGATCGGTGAATCGGCGTAGATGATTCCAAACACTTTGTCTGCCACACCGAGCGGCACCGCCAGCACCGATCGAACACCCTGAAGCACAACAGTTCCACTCGCAAAACGAGGATCGTGTTGAGCGTCTGACGTCAACACCGACTTCCCACGAATTACCACTTCGTCGAGCACGTTGCGACTCACACGAATCTCGCCGACTTCGCCGACTCGATCTCTCAACCGCGCGACCGCGACTCGCAGATCTTCACTGCCCTCGTCACGCATCATGATGAGACATCGATCCGCAGGCACCGCTTCAAACACGAGCGCGACGATTTGTTCGAGTGTCTCATTCAGTGTGGCTGACGCGAGCAGAGTAATACCCACCTTGCTTATCAGCGCGAGCAAATCGCCCTGCTTCGCTTTCGGCGTGACAGTCGTCGAAGCAATCTCTTCGGGCTGTGTGCGCGCGCCTTCGATCGCTTCGAGCAATCCGGAGGTGGTCCGATCTCCGGACGCGAGCGCAATGGTCGCTTCCGGAAGACTTGCCGTGTTGTCGGTGATCATCGTGGCGCCCATGCCGGAGTTGAACGTCCCGTCGTCGTAGATGATCTCCGTTTCGCCGATCTGTATGCGCCCGCCGGCAGTGAGGTGAATGACGCCCTCGACGGTCGAGCCGTTGTAGAGCGTGCCGTTCGCCGAACCGAGATCCTGCAACAGATACTCGTCTCCCTCGCGTCGCACCTCCGCGTGAACGCGGGAAGCGAACGGATCGGGAATACACAAATCGTTCCGAGCGGAACGGCCGATAGTTATACGAAGCCGGCCGAGTGGAAAATGGTCGGGGGTGCGGTCGGGGTATTTAACTATGAGCTCTGACATGTTTAGAAGATTCTGGGCGGCGCAGCAGGAAGCATCAACTAGATTGAACCCTCACGAACGACGATAGTGCCGGCTATCATATCGTGCAAACCTCTACCATGCACCTCCACCGCAGCGATTAAAAAACCAAGACCAAGCAGTGCGAATGAAAGCGGATAACCGATGAAATGACGCACCAGCGCGCGGCCGATTCCGGGCCGCCCGCCATCGTTTCGCTCGATGCGCAATCCGGTCGCCCACTTACCCAGCGTCAACCCGGTGAGCCCAGGAATTATCACGAGGTTGAATATTGCCATCACCGCCGCAAGCACGATTGCAGCAGTCTGGGCTGAATCGCCGGCTGCGCGCGCGCCGCCGCCGAGCATACGTGCGATCAGGGTGCCGGAGACAACTATCGAAATGAGTGCGATGTAGTCGATCAGCAGAGCGCCGCAACGGAGAGGAAAGGGGGCTCTGAGTCGTTGTCCGCCATGTCTGGCGGCGCGGCTTCTTGCCTGCGAACGCGGCAAACCTTGAGCAACAGTCATGCGAAAAAGAATTAGTGCCTGAGTAGGACCTATAAGTCCTATATTAACCAACTAAAAAGTGCAATATCGTCTCACCCACGCGCAGCTTATCACCACTGTCCAATACACGTGGCTGGCGTGGAGCGAGGCGCACGGAGTCGTTGATCACTGTGCCGTTCACCGATCCCAGATCCTCGACGAGAAATGTTTCGCCTTCGAGCCAGATGCGTGCGTGACGTCGAGAAACCTTGGTTTCGGGATCGAATCGCGAAAGATCGATCTCGGGGAAGATGTTCGAGTGCGGATCGGTGCGGCCAAGTAAGTTGCTGTCCTTCTGCAAGATGAACGACGCGTCAAGCTCCGTGGTTCCTGTTACGACGAGCTTCGCCGTCGGTCTGACCGTATGCAGCATCGCGCTCGCGCCGACGGGAACAAGCGGCTGACGCGCACCACAATGCGCGCAGAACACGTCGTCAGCAGCAATGCGACCGCCGCAAAAACCGCAATACACCGTCTGTACCTGGACCGTTTCGCTGCCTAACACCGGCGCAGGAAGTCCGTAACTAACCCTGCCGGACATCAACTTCTCCAAGTGAACCGCGAGCTCGTTTCTCAGCTCATTCGCCGTGCGATATCGATCGTCTGGTTTGTACTCCACGCAACGCATCAGGATGTGCTCCATCTCCGTCGAGATGGAAGGCGTGATCTGACGCGGTCTCGGGTTCTTTGAGAAGTCAAAGATCAGGAGCGGATTGTCCTGCGGATCCGAACCAGTCAACAGATGAAACATCGTCGCACCGAGACTGTAGACGTCCGACGCCGGTTGCACGCGGCCGCTGAAGAGTTCCGGCGGCGCATAGCCCATCGTGCCGACGGCGGTCACACCCTTTTCCTGTTGCGTGACCCAGCGCGCGATGCCGAAGTCGATCAACATCACACGTCCGGTGTTGCCGTCGATCATCAGGTTGGCGGGTTTCAGATCACGATAGATGATCGGTTTCGGACGCGAGTGGAGATAGTCGAGCACGTCCGCGACCTGCATGCCCCAATCGGTGACGGTCTTTTCATCCAGCCGGCCACCAACGGCCGAGCGCATTCGCGACGCGAGATCGCCGCCCGAAATGTATTTCATCACGAGATAAAACCGGCTCAACGCATCGTCGTAAAAATAGTCGTAGATCGTCGGAATGCACGGGTGTTCGAGCGAGGTCAACAGCAACGACTCGCGTTTGAAGTCGCCAATCGCTTTCTCGTGCTGCGTTGGATCGAGATGCGACTCGACCATCTCTTTGACCGCGCGTGGCGCATCGCCAAGATTGCGATCCTTTGCGAGGTAGACCGCACCCATTCCACCGCCACCGATGCGGCGCACGATCTCGTAGCGACCATTCAAGACAGTGTTCGCTGAAAGTTGTTTGACCGTTGGACGATGACCGCCTGTTGTGCCCTCTTTCGGAAATGACGTGCTTGCAGGCGGATGAACGCTATCGGTGAATGAACCACCCAGCGAGTCGGAAGAAATCGGCGGCATTGATGTTTCACCGATTTCGTCCTCAACCGGCTGCTCGGCGATAACTGGTGGCTGCTCAGCGGTAATTGGTGGTTGCTCCTCGATCTCGTCGTCGAGCGTTTCGGCAAACGCCGACGAATGCACTTCGTCGGCGTCGCCAAGGGTGGCAGACAAGGTCCTCAGCTCGGGTGAGCTGGCGACTAACTGCGCCCCGCAATTACCGCAGAAGTGTTCTTCAGGCGATACGTGGGCGCCACATGCACTACAGTCAGACATCTATAACGAATTACCAGCCAGGAACTACTTAACAATGTGGAAGCGCAGGAATGTTTTTCCAACGATTATCTCATCGCCATCACATAATGCCTGACGCTGTCCAGGTGGCAATCTCTTGCCGCGATTGATAAACGTACCGTTCGTCGAACCGAGATCTTCCAGAAAATACTGGCCGTTGCTCAAGGTGATGCGAGCATGACGCCGTGAAACCTTGGCTTCCGGATCATCCGTATCCAGATCCACATCGGGGAAGATCCCACCATCAGCGTCCCAACGCCCGATCTGAGCTTCAACATCACTCAGCATAAACTGCTTTCCGCTCGACCGGCCTTTTTCGATGACGAGGCGCGCGTGCGGCTTCGCAGGCGATCTGAGTGCCGAGAAACTCAAATTCGCCGAAACACGACCGCGAGCCAACTCTGCCTGGGTGCTGGGCGATGCAGCGTGAGTACCGTTGCGGCCTTCTGCGCCTTGTGGAGGTCGCATCTGGTTGGCCGCTGAATGTCCGTTTGGTCGCAAAGGCGCGCCACATTCGTCACAATACTGCGAGCCGTCGAGATTTTCTGTTTTGCACCTGTCGCAGGTAATCATTGTCGTCGTCAAAAAAGCAAATCATTTTAGCGCGAACTCGGTCAGCGCGCCAATGCATCTTACTCTGCGTTCCTCTGCGTATCTCTGCGTTCTCTGCGTTTAAGGCACTTTCAACGCAGAGGCCGCAGAGATATGCAGAGGAACGCAGAGATTTACCGGAGAGGGTGTTAACAATTGACCACTCTCCGGCGTCTCAGAATGTGGCCCGATTGAGGCGCGGGCCGCGCATTTGCTCTAAAATGAAACTGTTTGATAAGTTTCCACGTAACAGCTACTTCTCGGAATTTAGGCCCCTGGTAGAAGGAACCCCAAGATGGCATTGAGTCGGAAAAAGAAGATTATTATTGGCGTTGTTGTGGTGGCGGTCCTGGCCATCGCCGTGATCGTCAGCGTGATCGCGAGCCGCAAGGAAGAGCCCGAAGTTGTCACGGTAAAAATCGCCGTTAGACCGGAGCTCAAACAGACCGTAACCGCGTCTGGCGAGGTGCGACCGATACGCTATATCAGGCTGACGAGCGAGGTCGCGGGCCGTATCGAGGAGATTTATGTCAACGCCGGCGACATGGTTTCCAAGGGCAAACCGCTGGTGCGCGTGGATCCGACGCAATTGCAGTCAAGCCAGGAAGCTCAATGGGCCGCCACGCAGGCGTCAATCAACGACGTGCAGAACGCCCGCAACGCCGTCAACTCCGCGCAGCAGTCACTGATCGTCGCGGAAGCTTCTGTTGCTGCTGCCAAACAGCAAGTGGTTGCATTCCAAACCGCCGTGGACCGCGCCCAAATTGACCTGAACACTGCTGCTCGAGAACTCAAACGTTCCACAGAGTTGATTGAGTCCGGCGTTTCATCGCGGCTTGAATACGACAACGCGCGCGACCGTCATGACACGGCCAAGATCGCCCTGGAAACAGCCAAGGCAAATCTCGAAGCTCAAAAGATCGCGGTAAAGGAAGCACAGGAACGCGCGAATCAACAGAAGATCGCCGTCAAGGAAGCGCAAACGAGCATCAAGTCGTCTGAGATGCGCGCCAATCAACAGTCCGCAATGCTGCGCGGACAACAGAGCCAACGTTCAAAGGCGACTCAGGTGTCGCCGCTGAACGGCGTGGTGGCTGACATTCCAGCGCGTGTTGGTGAGTATGCGGTTGCGAGTCTTTCAACTACGCCGTTGATGACCATCGCCGACATGTCGCAGATCAACGTCGAAGTGAACGTCGACGAAACGGAAATCAACAACGTGAAGGTGGGCCAGGAAGCGAAGGTCAAGGTCGACGCTCTTGGCGACAAGGAGATCAAGGCAGTCGTTACGCAGAAGAACCCTCTGGCAATTGCGAAGTCTGATACCACTGGTGGTCTTTCGAACCGCGTCAACGTCCAGGAGGCGAAGGAATTCAAGGTGACGCTGGAGCTGAGGGATTTGACTGAAGACATTCAGAACGCACTGCGTCCTGGAATGAGCTCGACGGCGACGATCACCACCGACACAAAGAACAACGTGCTTGCGGTGCCGCTCGAGTCAATCGTCGAGAAGGCGCCACCTTCTGCCTCTCCTTCAGCCACTGTCGCAGGCAGCGTTCCGGCTCCGACGCCGGTTGGCGACAAGCCGAAGGCCCAAAAAGGCGTTTACCTGATCGAAGGTAACAAGGTACGATTCGTTGAAGTGACCACCGGCATTACGGGTGAGGCTGATATCGAGGTCACCAGCGGCTTGACTCCGGACAAGGAGGTCGTGCGTGGCCCAAGTCGCGTGTTGAAGACGCTCAAGGACGGAATGACCGTCAAACGTCAGACCAAAAAGCCTGACAATGCAAACGGCAACGCAAACAACTAAATGAGTGAAGCTACTCTTACGATTTCGCCGGTAGAGAACGAGATCAAGCCGCGCACAGCGGTCAACGGGCACGATCCGTCGATGTTGATCTCCATGCGCGACATCTGGAAGACATACCAGATGGGAACGGAGTCTGTGCACGCTCTCCACGGCGTTTCGTTTGACATTCCTCGCGGCGAATACATCGCGATCATTGGACCATCCGGCTCGGGCAAGTCCACATTGATGAACCTGATCGGATGTCTCGACACGCCCACGCAGGGCCAATACTGGCTCAACGGGAAGAACGTCTCCGAGATGGACGACGACGAGCTCGCACGCATTCGCAACCAGGAAGTCGGCTTCGTTTTTCAAACATTCAATCTACTCGCGCGCGCTACTGCTCTTCACAACGTCGAGCTGCCGCTGATCTACGGAGGGATCAGTGCATCTCAACGTCATGAAATGGCAAAGCAGGCTCTAAAAGCTGTCGACCTGGCAGATCGCATCACGCACAAACCAAACGAGCTCTCGGGCGGCCAGCGCCAGCGCGTCGCAATCGCCCGCGCACTTGTGAATCATCCGTCGATCCTGCTGGCCGACGAGCCCACGGGCGCGCTGGACTCGCACACCAGCATGGAGATCATGGATCTCTTCGAACGTCTCCACTCCGAAGGCAACACGATCATCGTCGTTACGCACGAACACGATATCGCCGCACGTGCCCACCGCGTTGTCTCGATTCGCGACGGTCTTATCGAAAAAGACGAACGCATACGGTAAAGCCACAAAGGCACAAAAAATGATTCGGCTGGCGGCGATTTGGGAGGCTTTTCGGGTCGCTACCGCAAGTCTGCGTGCCAATAAGTTGCGCACGGCGCTCACGTTGATGGGCATTATCGTGGGTGTTTCCGCGGTGATCGCGGTAGTAACGATAATCGACGGCCTCGATCAAACAGTCGCCCAAACATTCTCGTCGCAGGGCTCGACCGTCTTCACCATTTCGAAGAACCCGCAAATCATCAAATCGCGCGAAGAGTTCGTGAAGTTCAACAAGCGCAAAGACGTGACGCATGAAGATGCGGAGGCGATCACGCGGTTGTGTACGGCGTGCTGGCGAGTCGGGATCGCGGCGAATGCGATTGAGACGGTGAAATACGCAAATCAAAAGGCTGAGAACGTTCGGATACGCGGAATAGATCCGCTGACGATGTTTGAGATCGACGGCAGAAGTGTCGATGTTGGTCGCATCTGGACCGAGAGTGAAGGTGCGTCGGGTCGCGAGATCTGCGTGATTGGACCAGACATGCTGAAGAACCTGTTTTCCGACGCGCCTCCGGACAAAGCGGTCGGACAGGAGATCAGGATCGATGGGCGCCCGTATCTCGTTCTCGGTGTGCTCGAACCGTTGGGTTCGATCCTCGGTTTCTCGCGCGATAACGTGGTCTATATTCCGTACTCGACATATCAGAAGGCATATGGTGGCAGGCGCTCACTCGTCGTCTTTATCCAGGTGCCGGCGCCGGAGCGGTTGGAAGCTGCGGAAGATCAGGTGAGAACGATCATGGGCAACCGTCGCCATACCACGGGTGACGCTGAGGATCCAGGATTCGCGCTGGAAACGCAGGACGTGTTTCTAAATCTTTATGGATCCGCGACGTCGAATATCTACATCGTGACAGTCCTGGTCTCCGGGGTTTCGCTGTTTGTCGGTGCGATCGTAGTGATGAACATCATGCTGGTCTCGGTTACGGAGCGAACCAAGGAGATTGGCATCCGGAAAGCAGTTGGCGCGCGGCGTAAAGACATTCTGACGCAGTTTTTGATCGAAGCCGTGACGGTGACGGCGCTCGGGGGTGTGATTGGTGTTGGAACAGGGTTTGGACTGGCGTATGTGATCTCGGCGCTGATCGGGTTTCCGTTACTGATCAGCGTCGCCTCGGCAGCGTTGGGCGTGGGGATTTCGTCGCTGGCTGGAATTCTGAGTGGGATGTGGCCAGCGTGGCGCGCCGCGCGACTCGATCCCATCGAAGCGCTGAGAGCGGAGTAAGTCATTTAACAGGATTTACATGATTTATCAGGATTATCGATGCGATTAGAGGACGTCAAAGAATCAGCCGTCATGGCGGTCGACACGTTGAGGGCGAATAAGCTGCGCTCGGCGTTGACGATTCTGGGCGTCAGTGTCGGCGTCCTCACCGTCATCTTCATGGTATCGATCATTCAGGGCCTCAACAAAACCTTCGCAGACCAAATCGAATCGCTGGGCTCCAACACGATCTTCGTTTCCAAGTTTGAACCGAGCTTCGGCCGCCCACCCAATCCCGAAGAAATCCATCGCAAAGATCTGACGATGGAAGACGCCGAGGCGTTGCGCACCGAAGCGCCATCCATCGTCGGCGTCTCTCCGATTGATCGCATGCTGGCTGCTACGGTGCGATACCAGGATAAACAGACCGACACGCCGATCCTGTTTGGCGTCACACCTTACTACGAGTTTGTTCACACGCAATACGTCGCTTCAGGTCGTTTCGTCAACGACATCGACATGCAGGATCGATCAAACGTCGCAATCATCGGCGTCGACGTGAAGCAAGCACTCTTTCCTTACGAAGATCCGGTTGATAAAGAGATCCGGCTTAACGGCAACCCGTTCCGAGTCATCGGCGTGATGGAGCCGCTCGGCAACTTCTTCGGGCAATCGCGCGACAACTCGATCTTCATTCCCATCACGACGTTCGGTAAATATTATCCCGACCGTCCTTTCCCCGAAATCATTTTCTTCGTGATCGTGCGGCCACGCTCGCGCGCGGACGTGAAATCCGCGATCGATGAGATCACCGACATCCTGCGGCGCCGGCGTCACGTAGCGCCAGGCGAGAAAAGCAACTTCGGGATCTCTTCACAGGATTCGCTGCTCGACGTTTACAACCAGCTAACCGGAGCCACCGCGCTGGTCCTGACCGCGATCTCTTTCGTCGCGTTGATGATTGGCGGCATCGGCGTCATGAACATCATGCTCGTGTCCGTGACAGAGCGCACGAAGGAAATCGGTGTGCGCAAAGCCCTCGGCGCAACGCGGATGAATATACTGTCGCAGTTTTTGATCGAGGCTGTTGTACTGACCGCGGTCGGTGGTTTGTCGGGATTGGCTATCGGCGAGGTTGGGAGCCTGCTGATAAACAAATACTCTCCTTTGCCCGCGTACGTTCCTCTTTGGGCCATCGGCCTCGGTGTCGGGATTTCAGCGACAGTCGGACTGATCTTCGGACTCTGGCCCGCATGGAAAGCCGCCCGTTTGAACCCGATTGACGCCCTACGCTGGGAATAGGGGCGGCCACAAAAGGCACAAGAGCTACAAATGTTGCATAATGCAACCATCGTAGAAGCTTTCCCGTAGTACCGCTGTGAAATTTATCGAAACCCTAAAACTTGCCCTGGCAGCGATCTGGGCGCACAAACTGCGCTCGGCGCTAACACTGTTGGGCATGATCGTGGGCGTTACGGCGTTTGTCGTCGTCGTGTCGCTCATCGAAGGATTCAAACGCTACGTCGATGAAAAAATCGCCGGAATCGGCGCCAAATCGTTTACGGTCCAACGCTTCAATCCGCTCGAAGACTTCAAGGATACTGACACCATCGCCGCCGCTCAGCGACGCAACAAAGAACTGACGCTGGAGGATTACGATTACCTGAAAGCGCGCGCCACCCTCGTTGACAAAATCGGCGCGCGGGCGCGCGGCACTCCGTCCGAAGTCAAACGCGGCGATCAGGTTTTGGAAGACGTTTTTGTCTCAGGCGCGACCGCCAACTGCGTCGACATCGAAAACCGAGACGTTGCGGAGGGCCGTTTCATTGCAGAACCTGAAAACGAGAACGCAGCGAGAGTCGCCTACGTGGGCGCCGACATTGCGTCGAAGCTCTTCCCCGCGGGCAACTCCGTGGGCCAGGAAATCACCATTCGCGGTTTGCCTTATCGAGTGATCGGCGTGGAAGCTGCGAAGGGCACGGTCTTCGGCATTCCACAGGACTCCTTCATCATCCTTCCGTTGAAGACTTACTCCGTCAACTACGGTGGATTGATCAGACAGCGCTCGCTCTACTTCGTTGCCACTTCTAAAACTGACGACTCATTCAACGACGCCGTCGAAGAGGCGCGCTTCCTGATGCGCGTCAGACGTAAGCTTGGACCAAGTGAAAAAGACAACTTCGGCATCGTTACTCCTGACGCAATCACGGGACTTCGCGACCGACTTTTCGGGACCATATTTATCGTCGCGATCGCTGTGCCCGGTATCGCCCTGATTGTCGGCGCGATCGTCATCATGAACATCATGCTGGTGTCAGTCACGGAACGCACGAAAGAGATCGGTATCAGAAAATCTCTTGGCGCGCGGCAGATGGATATCCTGAAACAGTTCCTGGTAGAAGCGGTGACACTCGCGCTCATCGGCGGAGCAATAGGAATTTTTCTGGCGTGGATCATCGGCACGATTGTCACATGGTGGTTCATTCCGACTTACTTATCGATCGTTGCGATCCTGGGAGCGCTTGCAGCTTCCGGCGGGGCTGGTGTTCTCTCCGGAATTTTCCCGGCCTGGAAAGCAGCGAGGTTGGATCCGATTGAAGCCTTGAGAGCTGAATAATAGGTCCTATTTATGAAAATCCTAAGAAGCGACATCTACGAAAACCTCATAATGGCTCTCTCGACGTTGCGGGCTAACAAGCTGCGCTCGTTCCTGACGGTGTTTGGCGTCGTTATCGGCATCATCACCGTCATGCTGATTGCTTCAATCATCAGCGGCATCGACGTTTCCGTGACGCGAGAGGTTGAGTCGTTCGGCACACGTTCCATCTTCATCAGCAAATACAACCCGGGCATTCACGTCGGACGCATGTCGCGCGAAGAACGCATGCGCAAAGAACTGACCTACGACGATGCGATCGCGCTTCAGTCGCTGCCCGCCGTTGAGCTGTCAGTTCCGTTTCTCGACATCACCAACAACTTTTTTGGCGGCAAGCTGCTGGTGTCCGGCGGCGGCAAAACGTCTGCGCAGGTCGCACTTCAAGGCACGCTTCCGGAGTTTGAAAAAGCAGGGACACAGGTGATTTCCGAAGGTCGTTTCTTCACTCAAACTGAAAACGACACGAACCAGGAAGTGTGTGTGGTCGGCTCGAAAGTCGCCGACGACTTTTTCAAGTTCGGCTCACCAGTCGGCCAGACGATCAAGATTGGAACGCAGGAGTTTCGCGTCGTCGGTGTGCTCGAAAAACGAGAACAGTTTCTGATCGGCGGCGGCAGTGACGATCAAAACAACGTGATCTACGTGCCCTTCAACGTGGCGCTAAAACTGAAGCCGAACGCCGACGACATCTACATTCTCGCCGTCGGAAAACCGGGCAGGATGGAAGAAGCAAAAGATCAGGTGCGCGACTTACTACGTGTGCGCCGCCAGGTTCCCTTTGCCAATAACGATAATTTCGGAATGGAAACGTCGGAAAGTATTCTCGACAACTTCCGCTCGATCACGGCGAGTCTGGCGATCGCGATGGTTGTTATCTCTTCGGTTGGTCTGATGGTCGGTGGAATCGGCGTGATGAACATCATGCTCGTGTCGGTAACTGAGCGCACGCGCGAGATCGGCGTGCGCAAAGCTATCGGCGCGAGAAAAAGAGACATCATGTGGCAGTTCTTGATTGAGGCTGCCACGCTCACCGGCATGGGAGGAGTCGTCGGCCTTTCGATTGGCTGGGGACTTACGCTCCTGCTTCGTTTACTGCTGCCCTCTTACGTTCCGCTCTGGGCGCCCATCGGCGGACTCATCGCGAGCGTCGGCATCGGATTGATCTTCGGCCTGTGGCCCGCATGGAAAGCGGCCCGCCTGGATCCTATCGAGTCGCTACGCTACGAATAGGACCACAAAAGGCACAAAAGCAACCGCCACAAAAAGGCACAAAAGCAACAAAAGTGAAGGCATTTCTTTTGCGCCTTTTGTGCCTTTTTGTGGCGGACTAATTGTCTGGGCTAAGCGGCTACGAGATAAAGTTTGAGAACAGCGCTGTAAAGATCGTCGCCAGAATCAGCAACAACACCCACAACGTAATCGAAACGCCCCAGCCCTGACCGCTACTCGCTCGCGTCGCACCCAGGTGCAATCCCTTAGCACGCAACCAAAGGCCATAGAACGACGTGAGTCCGATGAAACTCGCAACCACAAACAGAACCGGATGTGCGGCCGGCGAGATCAGAATACCGAGATTGTCTTGCAGCGTGGTTTGCTGGTTGAGGACCGGATGTAAGTCTTCCGGCGCTTTTAAGTAGAGAATCACCAACCCCAAAACCTTTTGGATGGCGACGACGGGAAGTCCCGACAAGAAGGTGACCGCGAGTGCTTGCCAGAAATTCATTCTGCCACCGAAGGCGAGAATACCGAGCAGCGAGAGGCCGGCAATAACCACGCCGACTACAAAGATCCCGACGAACTGTTTGACAACTCCGCCAATCCGTTCCGCAGGGTTCGTGAGCTGTTGCAACTGGTTATCTCTCACCGCTTGCAAACGCTCCGGTGGCGGCGCGAATGGTGGACCCATTTCAGCGAGCTTCTGAGCTGTGTGGTCCACGATTCGTTCGGGCGTGATTCTTTGCACAAAGGCCAGGGAGTAGATCGCAGTGAGCACGCACATGACCGCGAAGGCTCCAACCCAGTGCGGGTGAGCCCGTAAACTGCGAAACACTCGCGAGGGCTCGAAGAAGACTCCTGTTAACTCCTCGAAAAACGAGAGAGGCGGCTCAGACTCAGGAATCACAGGCAGGGGAACGAAGCTCAGCGCGATTAGCAGCACGCCGAAAAAACAGACTGCCGCGCCGGTCGAAAGCCCTCCGGGGATAAACTTCGCAGCACCTCCGACGACGACCAGCACTCCCAGCACTATCAAAGCAATTGCGACGGGCCGCAGTTTAGTTGGTCGGGGAGCACGGGGTGTTTCTGTCACGTGCGGTGGTGGTGGCGGCTGGAAATCTTCATTTGCAGCACTCATCGGTTCAATCTCCTATGGGGAAATCTGTGTGATCTGTGGCTTGAATGATTAACTGTTACGGCGGCGCGGAGGGCAAGGTTTCACTTTCGGCCCAGCCAGGAACACGAATACACGCCACTGCATGGCCGGGTGCGACCTCGCGCAACTCCGGGTCGATGTGCGCACACTCTTCAATCGCAATCGGACAACGCGTCCGGAAACGACAACCTGACGGCGGGTTAATCGGCGTCGGAACGTCGCCCTGCAAGATGATCCGTTTTCGCTTCTGTTGCGGATCGGGAATCGGAATCGCTGACAGCAACGCTTGAGTGTATGGATGAAGCGGCTGCGCGTACAAGTCGACCGCGGCGGCAATCTCGACGATTCGGCCCAGGTACATCACCGCCACGCGGGTCGAGATATGCTCCACGACGGCGAGCCCGTGCGAGATGAATAAGTAAGTGAGCTTGAACTCTTCCTGGAGCTCCTGAAGCAGGTTAACCACCTGCGCCTGCACGGAGACGTCCAGCGCCGAGACGGGTTCGTCCGCGACGATAAGTTTCGGGTTGAGTGCGAGTGTTCGCGCGACGCCGATGCGCTGGCGTTGTCCGCCGGAGAATTCGTGCGCGTACCGCTTCGTGTAATCCGGATCGAGTCCGACGCGTCGCAACAGCTCTGCGACGCGATCGCGCCGCTCGCTCTTTGTGCCCTGGTTGTGAATGACGAGAGGTTCGGCAACGATCTCGCCGATCTTCATGCGCGGATTTAGTGACGCGTACGGATCCTGAAAAATGATCTGCATCTCACGGCGGATCTCACGCAACTCTTTTTTGCCAAGCGCGAGGACATCGCGACCCTCGAAGTAAACGCTGCCGGCAGTGGGTTCGATCAAGCGAAGCAAACAGCGTCCGACCGTCGACTTGCCACATCCGGATTCGCCGACGAGTCCCAGCGTCTCGCCGGAAAATATTTCAAACGAAACGCCATCGACCGCGCGAACGACGTCGTCCGAACCTTCGACGGGGAAATGCTTGACCAGTCCCCGTACGCTGACAAGACGGGGAGACGCGGGGACGGGGGGACGCGGGGACGCAATACCGTTCCGCACCGCGTCGCCGTGTCTCCCCGTCTCCGTGTCTCCCCCTCTCACTGTCACCGCCTCTCCTCATGGTCGGCCGCGACGGCGGCGGCGAGATCGTATAGCACGCAGCGAACTTGAACACTACCGTCGAGCTGGTAGAGCGGAATCTCCTCGGCCGTGCAGCGAGGCATGCGATAGCGGCAACGCGGTGCGAAGTGACATCCCGGCGGCAGATCAGTCGGACGCGGAACGACCCCTTCGATCGTTTCCAGCCGCGTCTTTTCCGCTACGTGCGTGACGGAAAGTTTAGGTACCGATCGCAGCAACCCTTCCGTGTACGGGTGTTTCGGCCGCGCAAACAATTCCTCGACCGGCGACTCTTCCACGATCCTGCCGGTGTACATCACCGCCACACGGTCTGCCACTTCAGCCACGACGCCGAGGTCGTGCGTGATCAACAGCACTGCCAACTGTCGCTGCTTGCGGAGCTCATCCAGCAACTCGAGAATCTGCGCTTGAATCGTCACGTCGAGCGCCGTTGTCGGTTCGTCGGCGATCAGCAGTTTCGGATTACACGCGAGCGCCATCGCGATCATCACGCGCTGCCGCATACCGCCGGAGAGTTGATGCGGATAATCGTCGACGCGACGCGCAGGATCCGGAATCGCGACTTCGCGCATCGCTTCGATCGTCGCCTGGCGCGCTTGCTTATGCGACATCTTTCGATGCAATCGCAGCGCTTCGGCAATCTGTTCGCCAACAGTGAACACAGGATTCAGCGACGTCATCGGATCCTGAAAGATCATGGCAATGTCGTCGCCGCGCATCTCGCGCATCTCTGCGTCCGATAGTTTCAGCAGATCTTTCCCGTCGAAGAGAATCTCACCGTTTACGATTCTTCCCGGAGGCGCGATGAGGCGCATCACGGACAGCGCCGTGATCGACTTCCCACAACCGGATTCGCCCACCAGTCCCAGCAGTTCACCGCGGTCGAGATGAAAACTGACGCCATCGACCGCTCGGACTAATCCGGAGCGCGTGGGGAAGTGTGTTTGGAGATTGTTGACTTCGAGCAGGTGGGCCATCGACTTTCGGTTCGTATGGACCATTAGTAAAGATT
>DATNCH010000223.1:0-8473 GCA_035571655.1 Pyrinomonadaceae bacterium | reverse complement strand
AGCGTGAATGCTGCCCAAAAATGCGGCGAACTCCAACGACTGTCGGTCTGCATCGACACTTGAGCGGCTTTCAGCGCCGCCGCAGGTCTTAGTCCTTCGCCGAGCATTTTCTGATAAAACCTCTTCATCAACTCCGACGTGGCGCGGTCGTCGACTTGCCACAACGTGGCAACCACGCGCGGCGCACCTGCATACATGAAACCGCGCGTGAGGCCGATCAGTCCCTCGCCTCTGATCTCTTCTCCCACGGCAGTCTGGCATGCGCTCAGCACGACCAGGTCCGCTCCGAGTTTCAGGTTGTAGATTTCGTAGAGTCTCAGAAAACCATTTTGCGGATGGCCTCGCTCGTCCACGAGTGACAAGACGATTCCCGACAACTCCGGATGACGATTATTGATGAGCCCGTGAGTTGCAAAATGGACGATTTGGTATTGATCCAAAGCGGCGCTGGTAGCATTCGACCGGCTGGCTGCGAAATCGAGTGCCTCGAGTCGCTTGTCGGCAGGTGCGAGCCGCGCGATGTCGTTTGCTTCCTGTCTCGTAAAACGCAGGCGCACAAAACTGTCTAAGCCGGATTCTTTCGCGGATCTGTAAGCCTCGGTCATCGGTTTTTCCGATTCAGGTTTTCCCGCGGCAGCATTGCTGAGTTCCGCAATCCTCGGATCGTCGGTTTGGAAGACTGGATCGGCGAGCACTGCGAGCGTTTTGGGCGCCTGCTTCCGTCCGGCTGTTTCCTGTCGTAACACCGCCATTACCGACGCCGAAGGAAGGTTGATGATCTCGTGGTCCAGGATTAGCGGCCGGTACGAGGAGGCTGGGCCTGCTGCGGGAACAGGCAAAGATGCGAACGGAACGTATTGCAGCACACCATCACCTACGAACAACAGGCGCTTGCCTTTGAGCTGAGAGACGGCTGGTTGCAGCAGCATGTTGCTCAATGCGACTGCTGCACGCTGATACTCGTCATCAGAGCGCTCCAGGCGCGCGCGTTTCTGCGCTAAAGTTTCATTCTTGACGACGCGGTTGCGTTCAGTAATGAGTTCGTACAAACGTCGTCCTGCCGTCTCAACCTCCTGCCGTTTTGGTAATTCAAAAGTGGTCATTGAAGTTGGCGTGACTGCCCACAAAAAGCTTTTCTGTTCGCCCAGGGCATACTCGAGAAGCAGCGTGTCGTTGTCGAGCACTTTGGTCTGAATCTCTTTGAGACTGAGCGGTGCGGGCTGCGTCAAAGCAGCATAGCGCGGACTTGTTTCCCTGATTCGCGCCAGGACTTGCTCGTACTCCGTAGTCAGTGTATCGATCTCTTTTGACGCCTTTTCGGCTGCCTCGTCGGTGTGTTGCACACTGAGCAAACGGATCTGACGTTCTGCCTTGTCAGCAATTGAATCTCGCAACTCCTGCTCACGAGCGAGCAACGACGAATCAACTCCCTCGCGGATCTCGGCACGCGATTCAGCTAACAACTCCAACAGCGATCGCGCGCGGCCTTTTTCACTCGATGCGAGCGCTGCTGCGTCGAATCCGTCAGCAGGATGTTGCTGATGAAGACGCATGAGGAGATCGGTTTCGAATTCATAGTAGTTCTTGGCCAAAGCTAGGAACGACGCACGCAACTGCTGGCTCTTGACACTGGTACGCACGGATTCAAGCGCTGCGAGTCCTTGTTCGATAAGTTTCTTCGCCTCGAACAGATTGCCCCGGTCGCGCTCGAGATAAGCAGTCTCAGTCAGGCTCACGCCTTCGTTATATCTGTCGCCAACCTTCCGGAAAAGTTGTAAAGACTCGTTCAGGAGTTCGAATGACTTTTGATAGTTCCCGACATACCGATAAGCTTCACCCGTGGTCCTGAGAGCGCCCGCGAGGAGGCGCGTCTCCGCGCCCTTTCGCAAGAGCGTGAGCGCTTGTTCGTGATAATCGATGGCTTTCTGGTTCTCGTGTAAACGGTCGTAGCACTGGGCGATATTTTCGAGAGTAATCGCCTTCCCTTCGTCCTCATTCAAACGTTCTCGCAGGGGCAAAACTTGCAAATGCATGTCGAGTGCTTTGCGGTAGTCATCCAGTTGGAAATAGTTGACCGCGAGATTGTTGAGGGCGACTACTTCCCTGTTCAGATCTCCGAGCGCGCGCCAAAGCTCTAAAGCCCGACTGGTTGAGTCATTCGCTTTTGGCAGGTCACCCAGGACTGCATACATCCAACCGATATTGGTGAGTGTCGCCGCCTCACCGCGACGGTTACCCAGCTCTTTGTAGATCTCTTTCGCCTGACCATAGAAATCGATTGCTTTCTGATAGTCTCCAGTTCTGTAGTAGGTGCTTCCTAAGTTCTGAATGCCGTTTGCTTCGCTCCAACGATTGTTCGTGTCGCGGGCGGTGGAGATTGCTTCCTTGCATATCTCAAACGCTTTCTCGAACGCGCCTGTTGACTGGTGAATCAAACACAGGTTGTTGAGGACAAAGGTTTCTTTACGATGCTCGCCGAGTTCCTTGACCATCTGAAGCGCTCGCTCTGACAGCTCGAGAGCCTTTGGATAATCGGCCAGGAGGATTGAGGCTTTGCCGAGATTGATAAGCGCACTAAGCTCGCCCACGCGATCGCCGATTGACTGGCTCAAGCTAAGCGCATTCGTGTAAAACTCACGCGCTTTTTTCCGGTCGCCAAAATCCTGGTAAGCCCGGCCCATCGTGTCCAGCACGTAGGCTTTCACTCCGATAGCTCCGGGGCGCTGATCCTCAGCACAGTCTTTGAGTGCGTTTTCCGAGAGTGGTAAAGCACGGTTCAGGAAGTCGAAGGCGTTTTGCTTCTCGCCGAGATTGACGTAAGCACTGCCGATCAGCGCGAGAGTTCTCGCCTCGTGGGCCACGTCCCTGGCTGCTTGCCACAGGGGAATTGCCTGTTGATATTTTCCGATGGCTTTTCGCCTGGAGTCTGCTGTGCCGGGCTCTTCGATGCGGATGCCTTCCGCGACGAGCTTTTCGGCTGCGGCGCTGGGGTCTGCTGAGTTGGCGTCTTTGATCGTTACGGCCGTGTTTATCTTGCCCGGCTCGAGCGACGCGACGCTGCCTGACTGCGAATAAACCGGAATCGCAATGAAGGTAATGAACAGCATTGGCCTGATAAGAAGACGTGATGTGTGATTGGTGGAGAAAAATGCGGGCATGAATGGCCGGAACATAGGAACCTCCAGCGGCAAGGAATATGAGGCGTGCGAGTGGATCCTCACACTACCTTACCGTAACGCGTATTGGGGAGGGGTAATGGGTCAGCTCTTGAGCAGGTTAAGGCGACAAAAGGCACAAAAAGGTGGGGTGAGTGAATTCGCGAAGTTGACAGTGATTTGAGGGTGTTTTTATACTACGCCTCTTTTCCCGCCATCTGGCCAGGTAGCTCAGTTGGTAGAGCGCGGCCCTGAAAAGGCCGGCGTCGGCGGTTCGATTCCGTCCCTGGCCACCAATAATTTCAACAACTTACAGATAGCCAAAAACATTCAAAAATCCTCGCGCGAACAATACGCGAACATTCCTTAGCCAACGTTCGCGGCGTTCGCGCACTGCGGTTCAAGGATCTTCCAAAGTTCCCGCGCTGTGCCGCTGGTTCGAGCGATATGTTGCTTCGCCAGCTTCGCGTAACGCTCTGTCATTTTAATGTTCGAGTGACCTAAGATCTTAGCCAGTTCGTAGAGATCGCCGCCGTTCATCATGTACCACGATGCAAACGTATGACGGAGATCATGAAAACGGAAATCCTGAATATTGGCTCTTTCGAGTAGGTCTTCAAAACTTCCTTCTACGCGCTGCCGTTCGCCCTTAGCGCCATCCTTTGGAGGAAAGATCTGCTCGTGGTTATTCCCAGCGATGTAAAGAACATTGTTAGCGGGCTGAGGCATGAATCGCCGCAACTCGTCGGCGAGCTCGGGAGGCATCGGAACATAACGCATCTTGCCGCCCTTTAGCTTTGCTCTTACCGCCAACAATCCTTCGTTGTACATAGCGTCAGAACACTTGAGGCCGAAGATTTCTGACATGCGCATGCCGGTAGTAAGGGCAATTAGCACTATCATCCTGAGACGACAAAACGTCTTATTAAAATCCTTCGTGCCCTTTCGATAGATCTTTTCATCCAGTGCGACTTTGAGTCTCCGAAGCTCTTCTTCGGATAAGTACCGATCCCTCTGATCGTCTGGCCGTTTAACCTCAACGTGATCGGCTGGATTCCGATCAATGCCAGTGTCTTTAGTCCAGATGGTGGCTGCCTTCTTCATCATGTGGTGCATGACGTTGAAGTGTCGAACTGCTGTTCCCGGCGACAACTCATGAACTGCTGTGAGATTTTCGTACCAACGGCTAACTGCATTACCGTCAACCTCACGAACAAAGGATTTACCCAATTCAGAACGGATGCCCTCAAGGATGCTCTTTTCACGATCTGCCGAACGCTTCTTAATGCCGTACTGCTTCCAGTACCGATCAATCAAAGCCGACATTCGCAGATTAACTTCGCGCTTAACATCAAGGTGGCGATTCTCATCCCTAATCGACATTTTCTTTCGTTCGATCTTACGCGCTAGGTCATGACTGCCGTGGACCCGCAGGCTCTTTTGTCTTCCCCCTTCCCGCCAACGGACCTCAAACACTCCCTCTGATTTCTTGTGAATAGACATTTGCAGCTTCTCCTTTAGTCAATGGCGTCGATTGCGTGCTTCTCGATGAATTGCTCAAGAGCTTTCACATCGAACCGCAACGCTCGACCGACCTTGACGCAGGGAACCTCCCGCAACCTGGCCTTTCTGTAGATGGTGTCTACTTCGAGTCCCAGGTATTGGGCCGCCTCCCTGACATTCAGAAGCCGCCTACCGATAGGGCCATTTAATATCACTGCTGTGCTGTCTTTGCTAAATACTTTTTTGCTATTCGCCATAATTACTTCCTTGAAGTTCGAGGGATGTTCTTAGCGGATTAACCCGCCGAGATCGATTTCTGGGCCTTCAATCTCAGGCTCGGCGGCTTTGGTTAGGGTTGGCTTGGGGTGGGTTGGGGCTTGGTTCAAACTATGTTCGGACGGTCGTTGCTGCTGCGAGGCGAGGGCGTCTGGAGTCAACTTATCGCGATCTTTTCTTAGCTCGCGGTCGTCCAGCGTCGCTCTAAGCGCCGTTGGTCGGTTCGTGCTGCGATTGAGAGATTCGCTTAGGTTCTGCGCAGAGTCAGTACGGATCAGGGTTTCATTCGTTGCTCTAGCAATCGAATTCCGGCTTTCAATCGCAGGCGGGGCGGCTTGGGTTTGTGCTGGCTCAATATGCGTTGGTCTTTGCTTTATATCGTGATCGAACGGTAGTTGCGGCTGCTGCGCGGCGGATCGATCTTGCCTCAACTCGTCGCGATCTTTTTTCACTTCGCGTTCGTTGCCTTGTACCGCTTCGAGTGCGGTGATTTTGTTTATTTCGCGATTGAGTGCTTCCGAAAGATTCTGCGTGGAGTCGGTATAGATCCGGGCGTCGTACCTGGCTCTGGAAATGGCAACGTAGGCCATGCGGTCATTGAGTAGGCGCACGGATTCCCGCGTGTCTGCGTTGATCAGAACGCGATCAAAAGTTAGCCCCTGCGAGGAATGGCTGGTAACGGCGTAGCCGTAATCGAGGTGACGAAACTTGCGAAGCTCAACGCTAACCTCGCGCCCGCTGTCCATCGCTAAACGTATTCGGTCTGGTTCGATTCTGGTGATACTTCCAAGCTCGGCGTTAGCGATCCGTTTCGCTCTAAAGGGAGCGCGAATCTGTAGGCGGTCGCCTTCAGCGAAGGCGCGCTCTGCTTCGTAGTAAACGCTCACGCCGGAAAACCGCGTCGGGTTATAAGTGAGCTCGCGGCCATTAAGAAAGCGAACGGTAATTTTGTTCTTTTCGTGGTCGGTCGCTACGACTTTCGCGTAGGCGCCTGCCTTCACTTTGTAGACTTTGCTGGCGCTGTTGTAGCGAATTATGTCTTCGTTGGGTCGGTAGGAATTGGCGAAGGTACGCTCGGCTCCGGTCATATCCTTACGCTCGACATAGACCATCGTTTGCTGATCGTTGCCGCTTACTATTCCCTCGTGTTGTAGTTCTTTATGGATAAGCGAATTGAGTTCGGAACGTTCTCGGTTAGCGGGCGAAATGACTAGCGTGCCGATGGGACTTTTAGCGTAGTCCTGGGCTATCGCTGCGAAGCGTTCGCGCTCGTCGGCGATCTCGATCACTTTGCCTCGGCTGACCAACGCGGCGACTGCTTCGGGCGTGTTTCGGGCTGCTAATTCCTCGACGGTTTGCTTTAGGTCTTTATCGCGCTGTCTGACGATCTCACTGAGGGCTGCGGTGGTCATGCCGTGCTGTTGTAGCTGCTCAAATGGACTCCCTGCTTCGACGGCTTGATGCTGGCGCACGTCGCCGACTAAAAGCACCTTATCTTCGGGTTCGAGGCGGGCGAATAACTTGTAGATGTGTTTCGTGCTGGCGAGTGAGCTTTCATCCAAAACGAAAAGGCGGCTGGTGGTGGCGCGCGGCTTTCGCCGGCGCAAAAACAACTGGATGGTTTCGCTCTCAATACCGCTTTCACCAAGCTGCTGCGCGGCACGCGCGGAGGGGGCAAAACCGCGCACCTGATAGCCTTCTTTTTCGGCGGCTTCGCGGAGTACGGAAAGCGCCGTTGTCTTCCCGGTTCCCGCGCCACCTTGCAAGCCAATGATCCGATCTCTGCTACAAAGAATCTGTTCAATGGCCGACTTCTGATGAGCGTTTAGCCTGCGCTGCTGGTGCTTGGCTGTGGTGGTCACAACCTCATTAACGCGCTCTGCTTCGACCATTGCCGGACGGTTCTCTTTACCGTCGATCATGGTCTGAATATTCTTCTTTTCCATCGCTAACATCCGCTGTGTAGTCGTCTCGGGTTGGCGTTCCTGTCGCGTGATGTTTATGAACTCGCCACTCTCCTGTCGGCGGTGGATTTCGGCGGCAACGGCGGCGTAGTTTGTAAATCCGAGCTGGCGGCGCAACGCGTGCTCCCAAACCCCGCGCATATCGGCTACGGCGTCTTTTTCCATGACCTTATCGCGCGCAAAAGTCACGGCTTCCTGAGCGCGTTTTTCAATCTCGTTTTGTGACAAGCGGAGCGGCACTCGTTCTCGCGCTTCGGCGCCAATGCGTTGAGCTTGGTAGTCGTGCCTTACGTCCAGTTCGAGGGCGCGCATGTGCATTAAGTCGCGGTCGAAATTCTTGCTGCGGCGATTTTTTCGAGCGGCAACTTGTTTCAATCTGGCGTTGTCTGAAACCGTTTTTCCTTCGCTCGCCATGCGTTCTTTGATCTTTTTTTCTTCGGTCAATACTTCTTCGCGGCGTGGGCTACTGTCCTGCAAATACTCTGCGGTGAAACCCTTGATCTCGGGTGCGCCGGTGCGTGGATCAACCCGAATTTCGTAACCAAGTTCTTGCAGCTTGTCGGCGAGATGGACGCGGTAGATCGCGGTCATAAGTTTCTGGCTGTCGAACATCTCGCCCGACTCGACCGAGCGCACTTTTCCGTCCTCGGTTTGGGTCATGTTGAAGATTACAGCGTGAGTGTGAAGCTGCGGCGCGGCGTAGTCGTGCTTGTGATCAGGGCGTGAGGATGTGTGCATGAATTGGGCGGCTACCATCTTGCCGGTAGTGATGGCTGGCTTGTCGCCGCCGCCACGCGCCTGCACATATTTCTCGAACTCTTTCAGGGCTTCGTTGGCGCTCTCGATGTGCGCCTCTATTACCCGTTCATCCTTCCCGACAAGCGCCGCTAAGGAAACGGATTTAGGGGCGCTGATGGTCGCATCCCAACCGGCGCGATGGGTGCTGGTAATGGTTTTCTTACCGTCCTCGTCAACGATTTCGCGGGCTGAAACTGAGCGAATAAGTTGCTCGCCAGTATGAGGATCTTGACCCGCAACTAAGCGCTCGTATTGCTCGTTAGTGACCTCGCCTTTCAGGTTCCATTCTTCGGCCAGGGTGCCGCACCAGCGGCCCTTAACTTCGCCCGATTCGCCGTAGTAATTCTCTTTCTTATTAGTGAACTTCTCCTTGTAGTATTCCATTGCATGTCCTATCGAAATTGGGAGGCTCAACGTCAACATAAATTCAAACTCCTAACGTCAGTTGGCGAGCTCGTTGGCGTCGCTTTTGGGGTTCACTTTTGTCTCGTAATCGCGATCGTTTCCGGTGCTAAACGGTGATCGGATTTCTCAAACAGACACTTCTTTCTTGTCACCCTCGGGGCGAGTGGATTTGGTTTTGGCTATTCGGTTTTTATTGACGCGAGGGTGGGTATCAGAGGGGCAAACTAAACACTCGCGTGGTCTCGATCGGAGTTTAATTCGGAAAGATCAGAACTCCGATTTTTCGTGATCGAGCGCCGGAATGTTGGTCCAAGTTGGACCATTGGCGCTCGTTTGATTCAAGAAACAACGATGCGGCTGTCTTAGCCGCCG
>DATNCH010000222.1:0-16308 GCA_035571655.1 Pyrinomonadaceae bacterium | reverse complement strand
TACATCGCGGCGACGGCGAAGCAGTTCGTGCAGATGGGGGCCAAGCCGGAACAAGTACCCGATACTTCCGAGATCGGAGGCGTCAAGGCGGACGGCGTGAGCATCAACGCGTCGCTGGGAGGCGAAACAGGCGCCGCCAAGATCTACTGGGCGTTGGTGGGCGACCGAGTAGTCGTGTTGACGTTATTCGGTCCCGACAAACAATTGAAGCAAAACGCGGCAACGTGGGATTTGGTCCGCACGAGCCTCAAGATTGCGCCGCCAAAAGCAGCCCCTTCACCAAAACCGTAGCCACAAAAGGCACAAAAGCAGAGCCACAAAAAGCACACAAGTAAATACTTAATTACTTTGTGCTCTTTGTGCTAACTCTGCTGCGTGTTCGGCTTCCCACTTGGCTTGCATTTCCTCGCCTTCACGCTCGAGTCTGAGACGTTCCTGCTCGCGGTCCCATTCCACCGTCCCGGGGTCCGGCTCAAACTTCTCTTTAAGGTCTTTCATCACATGCATATCGCCGGAGACATATGCCATGTCGGGCTCATTGACCGCCGGGACGCCGCACGGCTCGAGCTCATATTTCTCTGAGAGAACCTCGCGGCATAGCTCTGAAGCAACGGGCGAAAGATAGACTAACTGCTTGTCGTCCCAGCCTTTTACGCTTCCTCGCGTAGCGTGAAACATCGCGAAGCCGGACGGCTTGTTTTCCTTGTCATAAACCTCGTAAACGAGTTTCCCAATCTCTACAACCTTCGGATCGATTTCGGTCAGGAGAGGGAGAGTGATCTTATGCCATGACATGGTACCAGGTACTCCGTTTTGGATTGGATTTTCGCTTCTGGGAGAAAAAGCAGCATGTGATCTAACGGAGGTGAGCCACGTCTGTCAAGATGCCTGTCAAGATGCTCCCGGCTTCCTTGTTAATGGCCCGCGGGGGTAATATGGGTAGGACCGTGAAAAAAGATGCACAAGAGATCAAGAGGGTACTGAATCGCTGTTTGAGACTACGCTGCCCCGCCTGTGGCGAATCGAGGATCGTCACACACCCGTTTCACATTCGGCATCACTGTCCGCAGTGCCGCGCGCTTTTCAAGCGCGAGGATGGGTTTTTTGTGGGCGCGATCCTGGCGAATGTGGTGACGACCGAGCTGGTGATTCTGCTGGTCTGCTTCTTCTGTTTGCTCATTATCGGCGCCTCGTACGACCACGTTCTGGTGTTGCTCTTTATCATGGCCCTGGTTTTTCCAGTGGCTTTCTATCATCACAGTTGGAGTTTATGGTTGGGTTTCGACTTCATCGTGGAGTCGCTGCCGCAATACAAAGGTGAAGTCACCGGGAAGAGGTAGCCTTTTCGATCGTGGTGGCTCTAAACGCGCATCTGGGTTATACTTCGGTCAGCTCGCCCGCCTAAGAGTGAATGGGAGCGAAAATTTAATTAACTTCGGTTGCAGCCGCCCGCATTTAAAACAGGTATCAGAGCACAAGTAGCGCTTACTCCTGTGCTCCCTGTTGCAGGACCAACGGGCCAGAGCGCCCGGCGGCTAGTCAGGTTTCGGTATTGAAAGAAAGAGATTCCGGTCGGGTTTCACCTCAAGTCCTTCCCTGGCCCAATACGCATTCAATTCGTGGCGTCATGTCTATTCGTGTCGCCGATTTTGCGCAGAGCGCACGCCTCGCCCGATGGCTTGCAGGCGCCGCTCTGCCCGTCAACAAACTTCCAGAAAAGGCTAGTAATGGCAAAACAACTAATCGTGAGCGTCAACGGACGCGAGAAGAAAATCGCGATCATTGAAGACGACAAGGTCGCTGAGTTCTACATCGAACGTGGAGAACAACATCAGGGAATCGTCGGTAACATCTACAAGGGACGCGTCATGCGGGTCTTACCCGGTATGCAGTCCGCCTTCGTCGACATCGGACTCGAACGCGACGCGTTCCTCTATGTTTCCGATTTCTTCGACGAAGAAGAAGAGTTTGAAAGAATCGTAATCGACAAGTCGAAGAAGGGCACTGCCGACGCAGAACACGCTGCTGCTGAGGAAGTCGCCATCAATCGCGTCGAACGAGAGCAACTCATCGAGGCCACTCAGGAACGAGCCGAACCTCTCCAGGAACAGGAACCGCTCGCGGAAGAAGCTTCCGAAGCGCCTGAGATCGGACGACGTCGCGGTCGCCGTGGCCGGCGTCGTGGGCGTTGGGAGAAATCAGACGACGCCGCACCTCAAGCACTGTCACCAACTCCGTCTTTCGAAATACCAGACACACCATTTGTCGCCGGCGATCCTTCGATCGAGCGGATCGTGGATGAGGAAGAGACTGCGGCGAATGGCGAGATGTTCAAAGACGCCAGGCTTCAGGAACGTATCTTCGACCAGATTCACGCCGTCGAGTTCAACATGGAAGACGATTTCCGCAGCGCAGAGGTCGGTTCACTCCTTCCCGGCGGATTAGGCGCCGACGCATTCGAACGAATCGACGATAGTGATACGGATGGAGAACCGATTCGCGAAGAACGACAACCGCGCGAGGCCCATGTTTCGACTTTCATCGACGATGTTGAGGCCGACACGCTGCGCAGCCTGACTTTCGAGCGCATCAGCGACGACGAAGAAGAAGCCGGCGAAGGCGTGACAGAGAAGGCGGCCGGCAAACGATCGCGCAAAGCCGATGCACAGGGCGATAAGAAAAAGCGTTCTTCAAAAGCTGCAAGCAAGGCGAGCGCGTCCAAAAAGAAAGCGTCGAAGAAATCTTCGAAGAAGAAGGGCGGCGGCGACTCGGAAGCTGTCGAGAGTCTTCCCGGATACGCCGACGCAGAGGCGCGCGTGGTCGAAGGTCAGTCGCACGGTGAGTTTGCAACACGTCGCGGCGGACGAAGACGGCGACGTACAGGCAAAAACAAACAGCAGGGAGCTCCGGAGCCCGAGAATGACGGCCAGGTCGACGGCCAGGGCGATGACTTCGAGCAAGTACAGTTTGTCGAAGAAGAGGTTGTGGCGGCTCCCGTTCAAGTGGCCGAACCGAGCCCGCGCCCAACCCGCGAACATCGCGAACAGCGTGGACCGCGCGATAAGCGCGGGTACCGCGGTCAATCACGACGCGAACGACATCAGCCGGCGATTACAGATCTGTTGAGCGAAGGTCAGGAGATACTGGTCCAGATCGCAAAGGAACCGATTGCGAAAAAGGGCGCGCGCATCACGTCTCACATCGCATTGCCTGGACGCTTTTTGGTCTACATGCCGACCGTCGAGCACGTCGGCGTCTCGAGGAAGATCGAGTCTGACAACGAGCGCCACCGGTTGCGGAAGCTGATTCAGACGATCCGCGCCGAGGAAGATATTCCGTCAGGCGGATTTATCGTGCGTACGGCGGGCGTGGGTATCAGCGAGAAGGAGTTGCGCGAAGACGTTCGCTACCTGGTGCGCACGTGGCTCGACATCAGAGGTGGCGCCGAGAAGTCGAAGGCGCCCGCGCTGGTCCATCGCGACCTCGACCTGGTCCAACGGCTGTTGCGCGATCAGTTGTCTGACGACTTTGAATCGATACGCGTCGATTCGGAGGAGGAATACCAGGCCATAGTCGAGTTTGTGAATCGCATTCAGCCTCGGCTGGTGAAACGAGTCAAGCTTTACACGAAAGAGCAGCCGATTCTCGAGAACTATGGCGTGCAGGCGGAGATCGACAAGGCGATCAAGCCGCGTGTGTGGCTGAAGTCCGGCGGTTATCTGGTGATCAACCAGACGGAAGCGCTGGTTGCCATCGACGTCAACACGGGCAAGTTTGTTGGACGCGGCAGCGGCCGGCTTGAAGACACGATCACGCGCACGAACCTCGAAGCTGTCGACGAGATCGTGAGGCAGATTCGTTTGCGAGATCTGGGCGGCATCATCGTGCTCGACCTGATCGACATGGAAGAGCGACGCAATCGCCAGAAAGTCATGCAGACGCTTCAGGACGCTTTGCGCAACGACAAGTCGCCGACGAAGGTGCTCTCATTCAACGACTTTGGACTGGTGATCATGACGCGCAAGCGCGTGAAGCAGTCGCTCGAGCGCACGCTTTGTTCGCCGTGCCCGTACTGCCAGGGAGCAGGGTTGGTGAAGAGCCCGCAGACGATCTGTTACGAGTTACTCGAAGATGCGCGGCGGCTCGCGAAGGGTTTGAACGGCGACGCCGACAATAAGCAGGTGACGTTGCGAATCAATCCTGACGTGGCGAAGGCGTTACGTTCGAGTGAGCGAGATGTGTTGATTGAGATCGAAGACTATCTCGGACCGATCGACATCACGAGTGACGCGACGATCCACCAGGAGCAGTTCGACTTTGCGGTCAGTTAGTACACAAAAGGCACAAATCAGAACACAAAAGGCACATAATTCATGAAAGAACATGTGGCTCATTCATGAAAGAACATGTGCCTCTTTGTGATCTTCAATGTGCTCTTTGTGTACGTGTTGGTAGAGAATGTCGCGTTGCCGTGGTATGAACCCCGCCTCGCGAATCAGGAACTGTAGCATCTGCTCATCCGCGCGATTGTTCGCGCCCGCCGCCGACACGACATTCTCCTCGATCATGATCGATCCCATGTCGTTCGCCCCGAAGCGCAGCGCGACCTGCCCCAGACGAAGTCCCTGAGTCAGCCACGACGACTGGAAGTTTTCAATGTTGTCGAGGAACAGCCGCGACACCGCCAGCATCTTCAAATAATCCATACCCGTCGGCTCGTCCTTGATCTTGCGTCCAAGCGCGGTGTTCTCGCGTTGGAACGTCCACGGAATAAACGCAGTGAACCCGCCTGTCTCGTCTTGTAGATCACGAATACGCTGAAGATGCCTGACGCGGTGTTCGATGCGATCGCCGATACCAAACATCATCGTCGCCGTCGAGCGAAGACCCACGCGATGAACAGCGCGCATGACGTCCAACCACTCGTCCGTCGTGCACTTGGTGGCAACGCGCTTGCGCACTTCATCGTCCAGGATCTCCGCACCGCCACCGGGAAGGCTGTAGAGTCCCGCAGCCTTTAGTCGCGCCATGATCGTCTCGTAATCGAGTTTCGAGATGAGGTGGATGTTGTGGATCTCCGGCGGTGAGAAACAGTGCAACTGAAATCCGGGATACTTTTCGCGCAACGAGCGGAGCAGGTCTTCGTACCACTCGATACCGAAGTCCGGATGTAGTCCGCCCTGCATTAACACGCCGGTGCCGCCGAGCGCGATCGTCTCGTCGATCTTCTGGCAGATCTCTTCAAACGTGCGGACGTAAGTGTCGGGCGCGCCGGGCCGGCGATAGAACGCGCAGAAGGTGCAGACCACGTTGCAGACGTTCGTGTAATTGATGTTGCGATCGATGATGTAGGTGACGATGTTCTCCGGATGACGCCGCGCGCGTATCTCGTCAGCAGCGGCGCCCATACGCGCGATATCGTGCGACTCGAGCAGGAGCGTACACTCGTCGATCGTCATACGCTCACCGGCGAGCACGCGATCCAGAATGGGCTGGATATTAATGGACATAGCTTAAACGAAGTTTCTCACGCAAAGACGCAAAGGCGCAAAGAAAGCTCATGATTTTCCATTGCGCCTTTGCGTCTTTGCGTCAGAAATAAACGTCAACGGCTTCACCCTCTCGATTAGCCCGTGCTTGAACGCCAATTCGAAATAGAGTCGCAAGCCTCTCTCCATCGACTCGTCAACATTGAAAACGATCTTCTCCGTCAAGTAGTTTCTTAGCTCCTCAACCGACATCGGGATTTTTCGCTCGTACGACGCCACGATGTCCTCGAGATGCTCAATTCCCTCGTCCCGCGCGCCCGAAAAATCAACCATTCGCGCCCGCTGAATTGCATCATCCCGAACCATCCACATCGCAAAAACAAACCCGAGACCCGTGTGCTGTTTCCACAACCCAGCCATGTCCCAAACGTTCAAACCGCGTCTGCGAAAACCCATACCCGGATCGCCGATAATCAGCGCCGCGTCGTTCTTGTCCAGCATCTCCTCGATATTCGGCGCACGCGTGGTCCACTCGGGCTCACGATCCAGGAATTCTCGAAAAATGATCTTCACGAGCGTCGCCGACGTGCGCGATGATTCGTCGAGAGCGACGCTGTTGATTTGCTCGAGTTGTTTGTCTTTGGAAACAAGCACCACACTCAGCACTTCTCTTCGCGATCCTACGCAAACGTTCGCGACCAAAGCTCCACCTGCAATTCGCTGATACTCAATCACCGGCACCAGCGCGCCTTCAACCGCTGACTCCGACAACAGTTGCGCACAACGCGACGGGACGGCTTCGACGAAGTCGACGCTGCCACGGTGCGGCCCGTGTAAAAAGCTCCAGATTAACGGCGCGGAATTTAAGTAGCTTGAAGCGGCCAATCTAAAGGGACTGTTCATTTAGTTCTGAAGTATATACTATTCGCCAATGCCGATTTATGACGTGACGGTTCCGGTGTGCAATGAATTGCCCACGTGGCCCGGCGATCCGGGAATACAGATCGACGACTTGCGAATCTTGTCCAGGGACGGCGCGAATGTTTCCGGGTTGTGCTTCGGTGCACACACTGGAACGCACGTCGATGCTCCCGCGCACTTCATCGAAGGCGCTGCGAAAGTTGAATCGTTACCGCTCGATGCGTTGATCGGCGAGGCCGAGGTGATTGAGGTTCCGCGAGACCGCGTGGCGATCGACGAAGCATTCGTGAGTGCCAAATGCGCGCCCGGCACGACGCGCTTTCTGTTCAAAACGCGCAACTCCGCGTTTTGGAGTGAACCAAACCCTGAGTTTCACAGCGACTTTACCTATCTCGAGCTCGACGCAGCGAAGAAGCTGGTCCAACAGGGACTCAAACTCGTCGGCATCGACTATCTATCGATCGAAAAGTTTGGACAAGAGAAGCACGAAACGCATGTTGCACTGCTGTCGCACGGCGTCGTTATTCTTGAAGGACTCAATCTCAGCGAAGTTCCGGCGGGCAGATACGAATTGATCTGTTTGCCGTTGCGCTTGCGAACCAGCCTGGGCGACGGCGCGCCCGCCCGAGCCGTTTTGAGAACGCTTTAATGCCAAAAATCGAAAACCCAAAGTACCGCGAACGCGTATACGCGATCGTGCGGCGGATTCCGCCGGGTCGAGTTATGACTTACGGCCAGATTGCAGAACTACTCGGCGAGGGCTACACGCCCCGGACCGTAGGCTTCGTGATGCACGGCGCGCCTGATGGCACGCCGTGGCACCGCGTCTTGAACGCTCAGGGCGCATGCTCAACCGGCCGCGTTGTGTTGCCGCATGACAAACAGCAGCGATTGCTCGAATTGGAAGGAGTTGTTTTTGACAAGAACGCCCGTTGCGATCTGCAACAGTTCCTGTACATCCCGAAAACCAGATCACAGAGACCTCGAAACGCAAGTTTGTTCAGACGTAAGTCTTCCGCGCGAGGAGAAAAACGATGAGTTCAGAACCCATGCAACGCGTTCCTTATCAGGTCAGTACGCCACGTTATTCGGTGTCGCATCAAATGGTGACGACCGCCTTTGAAATACCGAATCATCGCGTCGTACAGAACCTCGGAGTCGTTCGCGGCATCGTCGTGCGCTCGCGAAACATCTTCGCGACGATCGGAGCGTCGTTACAGACGATTGTCGGCGGCAACATTACTGTGTGGACCACGCTTTGCGAACAGACGAGGGCAGACGCTTTCGAGATCATGATTCAACATGCGACGGAAGTGGGCGCCAACGCGGTTATCGGTGCGCGCTACGACACGACTGAACTCTCACAGGGCGTGACAGAAGTTTTAGCGTACGGGACGGCAGTGATTGTCGAGCCAACGTCCGGAGAGAGTTATCGTTCATGACACTCGATAATGTTCCGTTTGCGAAATTACTCGGCATCGAGGTCGAAGCCGTCGAGCCCGGCCACGCTGTGCTCACGATGCCGATCCGGAGCGAGCTCAAACAAAACCACGGCGTTGCTCACGGCGGCTCCATCGCCGCCGTGATCGACTCGGCGATGGCGCTCGCGATCATGCCGATGCTTGCCGAGAACGAACGGACAACCACGGTCGACCTCACGATCCACTATCTACGGCCACTCACCCAGGGAACTGCGCGAGCCTCAGCGCGCGTTGTGCGTGCGGGAAAACGCGTCATCACCGTCTCTGCAGAACTCGTCGATGATCAAGGAAAACTTGCGGCGACTGCGATCAGTACATACCTGCGTTTGACTTAACAGGATTTACAAGATTTTTCAGGATGAATCTTGTCAATCCTGAAAAATCATGTGAATCCTGTCCCCATACCCTCTCATCCTCTAACCATTTGATATGATTACGGACGTGGATGACTTAAAGAAGTTTGCGCGTTACTTTCGGAAATACAAGGTTCAACTAAGCCTCGGAATCTCCTGCATTTTCGGCAGTGTTGTCACTGGCCTTTTAATTCCGCTCTTCGTCGGCCAGGCAGTCGACGCGAATTGGACCCAGGTTAACTGGGCGAATCTGACCGTCGCAGCCGCCAAGATCCTGGGCGCGAGTCTCATCAGCGGCACGTTTCTTTTCCTGCAACGCCGGATTCTCATCAACATGTCGCGCAACATCGAATACGACTTGCGCGCGGAATTTTACGCCCATCTCGTCGATCAGCCGCTTTCGTTTTTTCACGAACATCGCATCGGCGATCTCATGGCGCGCGCGACAAACGACCTGGCCGCCGTCCGGCAACTCGCCGGACCGATGATCATGTACACGTTGTCGACGGTGTTTGTGGTCGTGCTCGTGCTGCCTCTGATGTTCGTGCTCAACTGGTGGCTGACGCTGTTGCTCTTCGTGACGATGCCCTTGGTGTCGTTGACGGTTAAGGTTTTCGGACAGCAGGTTCACACTCGCTTCGAAAAGATTCAGGACTTTTTCGCGCAGATTACGGCGCGCGCCCAGGAAAACTTCACCGGCGTACGCGTCGTTCGCGCGTACGCGCAGGAAGAAGCCGAGATGGATGCGTTCAACCGTCTCAACTGGGAATACGCGCAACGCAACCTCGGCCTCGTGCGCATCGACGCATTGATGCGCCCGTTGATGACCTTCCTGATCGGGTTTGGGTTCGTGCTGATCATCTGGGCGGGCGTGCCGCTCGCGGTCCGTGGAGAGATCACGGTTGGCGAGTTCACGATGTTTAATCTGTATCTGACGCGCCTGATCTGGCCTCTGATCGCGCTCGGATACGTGGTGAATCTTTACCAGCGAGGCACGGCGAGTTTGAAGCGACTCAATGCGATCCTTCGTATCGAACCCGCGATTGCCGACGCGCCGGATGTTACCGAGCAGCCACCGATTCAAGGCCAGATTGAGTTTCGCAACCTGACGTTCACTTACAATCAAGCGGAACAACCCGTGCTGCGGCAACTAAACCTCACGATTCCCGAGGGCAACACGGTTGCTTTCGTCGGTCGCACCGGAAGCGGGAAGTCGACTATCGCGAATCTGATTCCGCGTCTGATCGAAGCGCCCGACAACACGATCTACATCGACGGTGTGCCGATCAAAGAGTATCCGCTCGCGCAACTCCGCTCGAGCATCGGGTACGTGCCGCAGGAGACGTTTCTGTTCAGCGATTCGGTGAAGGGAAACATCGCTTTCGGAGTCGAGAAAGCTGAGATGGCAGACGTCGAGTGGGCGGCTGAGATCGCCGGACTTTCGGAGGATATTTCTGGTTTTCCCGATAGGTTTGACACACTCGTCGGCGAGCGCGGCATTACGCTTTCTGGCGGACAGAAGCAGCGAACGGCAATCGCGCGCGCTGTCCTGCGCGAACCGAAGATCCTGATTCTCGACGATGCCTTGTCGTCGGTCGATACGTTTACGGAAGAGAAGATCCTCGGCCAGCTTCGTGGCGTGATGCGCGATCGCACGAGCGTGATCGTTTCGCATCGCATCTCGACGGTTCGTGAAGCCGACATGATTTGCGTGCTGGATGAAGGTCGCATCGTCGAGCAGGGAACGCACGACGAATTGCTCGCGCTCGGTGGTGAATATTCGGATTTATATGAACGGCAATTGCTCGAGGAGGAATTGGCGGCTACGTAAATCGGGCCATAGATTACACAGATGTCCACGGCGGTAAAACAGTTTCACGAAGAAGAAGCAATCGGAAAGACTTACGACTTTCAGGTTGCGCGCAGGCTGCTCAGATACCTGAAGCCTTACTGGCGGCTGCTCTCAGTCGCGCTCGCGCTGACGCTCGCACTGAACCTGCTCGGCGTGTTGCAGCCGAAGTTCACGCAGTACGCCATCGACTGGTACATCCTTCCGCGACGTACCGATGGACTGATGTTGCTTGTTGGACTATTCCTCGGGTCACAGATCCTGCGGCTGATCTTCTCTTACTTCCAATCGATCATGGTCAACAGCGTCGGACAGTACGTGATGTTCGACATCAGGAAAGAGCTCTATCACAAACTCCAGCACCAGGAAGTTGCTTACTACGATCACAATCCCGTCGGTCGCATCATGACGAGACTCACCACGGACGTCGATGCGCTCAACCAGTTGTTCACTGAAGGCGTCACGGATCTGCTCGGCGACCTCGTGATGATCGTGGCGATCATCTGCGTGATGTTGTGGATGGACGTGAGGCTGACGCTCATCAGCTTGTTGACTGTGCCGCTGCTGTTTGCAGCGACGACGTGGTTTCGCCGAGGCGCGCGCAAGGGCTACGACTCTGTGCGCACACGCATCGCGAGCATCAACGCTTTTTTGCAGGAACACTTTGCGGGAGCGCAGACAGTTCAGATCTTCAATGCTGAGGCAAAGTCGCTGCGCAGGTTCGACCGCATCAACGACACATATCGCCGCGCTAATCTCGACACGATCTTTTATTACGCGGTTTTCTTTCCACTCGTCGATCTGATTGGCGCGGTCGGTATCGCGCTGATCATCTGGTACGGCGGATATCGCGTGATGCAGAACACGCCGCAGTACACGGTGCTCACGCTCGGCGCGCTGGTGGCGTTTATTCAGTATTCACAGTCGCTGTTTCAGCCGATACGCGACATTTCCGATAAGTACAACGTGCTGCAAGCCGCCGTCGTCGCTTCGCATCGCATCTTCAAGACACTCGATCAGCCGCTTGCGATCACGACGCCCGAGAAACCTCTCAAAACCCATCGTGCGCGTGGACGGATCGAATTTCAGAACGTGTGGTTCGCGTACAAGGACGAGGATTGGGTGCTGAAAGACGTGTCGTTCACCGTCGAACCAGGACAGTCCATCGCGCTCGTCGGGCACACGGGTTCGGGCAAGACGACGATCACAAACTTGCTGATGCGCTTTTACGACATCCAACGCGGCCGGATTCTCCTCGACGGAGTCGACCTGCGCGATTGGGACCTGAACGCGTTGCGCCGGAACTTCGCAGTCGTGCTTCAGGAAGTCTTTCTGTTCAGTGGAACGATAGAGGGCAACATTCGTCTGGGGCGTGAAGATATAACCGAGGAGCGCGTGCGTTGGGCGGCGCAGGAAGTCCATGCCGACAGGTTTATTAGTCGCTTGAAAGACAGCTACAAGGCGGAGGTCCGTGAGCGTGGCGCGGGTTTGTCAGTTGGCCAGAAGCAATTGATTTCCTTCGCGCGAGCACTCGCCTTCGATCCGGCGCTCCTGATCCTCGACGAGGCCACAAGCTCAATCGATACTGAAACAGAACAATTGATCCAGCGCGCGATCGAGCGCGTGATGCGCGACCGCACCTCGATCGTAGTCGCACACCGGCTATCGACGATTCAAAACGCAGATCGGATCATCGTCCTGCATCACGGTGAGATTCGCGAGCAGGGAACGCACCAGGAGCTCCTGGCTGAGCGTGGTCTTTATTGGAAGCTTTACAGACTTCAGTACGCGGACCGCGAACGGGAAGCCGTTTTACAGGATTTACATGATTAGAAAGGATTTACATGATAATCATGCTAAATCATGTAAATCCTGTCTAAAAATGATCTCGATCTCAAGGCGTTCTGGAGGAAATCGGCACTAAACCTTCGAACGACTTGTAAATCGCGAGGTACATCTGCGTCTCACGCGGGATCAGCGTTCGCCAGCCGTCGCCGCCACGCTTCAGATAACCCGGCAGCTTTGCGGCGTTGGAGTTGTAACCGGCCGCAAGCAATTCGCTCGGTGTAGCGATCTTCGCGCCGAGCGCATATTTCACTTCATCGTTCGCCGTCAGATCGCTCCACGTGTCGTTCATGTAGAGCAGCATTGCCTGAAGCGCGTTTCCGTGATTTCGCATTCCGACAACGAAATCAGGAATCAACCCGACACCGGGATGCCTCGCGCGGATGAGGTTGTAAGCCCACGGAATCATCTGGACCATGCCGCCTGCACCTGCCGAGCTTACTGAAAATCGATAAGTGTCGAGTTCGTTCAGGGCGAACAGCGAATAGATCTCGTCGTAAAGCGCGAGGCGATTTTCGTCGCGGAAGCGCTGGTGATCGACGTGTTCGACTACGCAAAGTCGCTCGGCGACATCGATGAGCTGCGGTGAAATCACGACGCCTTTATCGCGCAAACGCGTTGCGGCGAGATCGAGCATGTTGCGCACGTACGATTGACCTGAGCGCACGAGGTCGTTCGACAGCAATGCGGGATGGGCGGAAGTATAGTAAGCCATTTCCAAAAACTTTCCGCCTCTTTCGATCGGATACTGGATGGTGAGGGGCGCGAGCGACTTACCTTCCGGAGTAAAGATGGTCAGCGCGGTGTTGACCCCGTTCGCGCGCAATATCGTGACGTTGAGGCTGATCCCCTCCGAGCTGATCGCGTTGATTTGCGCGCCCCTGGTTAAGAAACTTTCCTTCGACATCGTGATGAAGTGCGTGCGAGCGGTTTCGCGATCCAATGCTGCGATGGTCACAAACTGAATGTCCGGAACCGTCATCGCGGTCGGCACGGGTCGCGTTTTCAGCATACGGCGCGCTTCGCCGATGCGAGCTTGAATCACCGACGGCGTGAAGTGCGTGATCGGGCCGGCTGGCTTTCTCTGTGGCTCTGCCTCGACGATCGGTAAGGCGCTTGCCGTGTCACCGGGTTTTGCCATCGGAGGTACTGTCGGTATTGGCGGCGCCGGTTTTTGCTGATCCTGAGTAACCGGCGTGACGAGGCGTGGCCGAACGGCATTGCTCTCCTGAGCCCTCATCTCGACGGCTGCAAAAAGAACGGCGACTATAAAAAGGGCAATACGGGTATTCAATTTCATAGTTTTCAGGAGAGTTTTAGACAAACTCGCTCGTCGGAGGGCGACAAGCGTTGGCTTAGATTCGCCCATGCCGTGTTGAGTTGTCAACCCTTTTTAGCTCATCTAGTCCACGGCAAAGCCGATATTCACGACCGCAGTGATGTCTTTCTCGACCGATGAAGTGTCGTTCATGCCCGAGTCTGAGACTTCGTTCGAATCGGCGGGAGTAATCTGCAACACACCCATGCGAGCAGTCCGTACGCTGCCGATCGAACTGCCGGTGCTCTGCGCGATCTGCTCCGCACGGACCTTCGCGTCTTTCGCGGCTTCGGCGAGCATCTCGATCTTTAGACCGCCGAGTTCCGTGTAGATGTATTCGGGAGCCATGGATTCAATCAGGATTCCCTGATTGATCAACTCGGTCGCTTCGCGTGCGATCTGTCCGATCTTGTCGACGTCGTTTGAACGCACGGAGAGTTCTTGCCGGAGCGAGTATCCCGTGATCTCGGAAGTCTCGCCGCCGTCGTCCGTTCTGCCGTGTAGAGTTTGAGACGAGATTGAAGATACGGTGATCTGATTTTCGGGGATGCCTTTGCTGACGAGGTATGCCTTCACGCGTGGCACTGATTCGGAAAGCGCGCGATATGCATCCGATAATACAGGCGCTTGATACGAAACGGCGGAACGCCAAATCACGAGATTCGACTTGATCCGTTTTCGCGCAGATCCGGTGACGGTGATCGTCTGGTCGCCTCGTTTGCCTTTTACAAAGAACCAGCCGCCGATCAGCGTCGATGCGACCAGGCCGATGGCGAGCACCACCGCCGCCATAAATGATCCCGAACGTTCTAAATACATAAGGGGAAACTCCTTTTCAGAATCCGAGAGCCTGCGCACAATACACGGGCACGTGTTCAGAGGGCAAGCTAAAGCTTGAACTCTGAACACTCTGTTATACTCACTTTTCGTTGTCTAACTCGAAGGGAGCGTTTGTTATGTCTTTTTACTCACCCATTCGCTTTACAGTCATAGTGTGTTTATTTGTAGCCGCCTTACTTATTGCGGTCCCTTTTATACCGACGACTGAAGCCCAGAATTCCAATGCAGGTATCACGCAGCAGATGATTAAACCCAACAGCTATCCCCCAGCTCGAAAAGCCGACCAGGTAGACGACTACCACGGCGTGAAAGTCGCCGATCCGTATCGCTGGCTCGAAGATCTCGATTCTGAAGAAACGCGCAACTGGGTCGAAGCCCAAAACAAGTTGAGCTTTGGTTTTCTCGAATCAATTCCGGCGCGCACAGCCATTAAGGATCGACTGACTAAACTTTGGAACTATGAGAAGTACGGAGTTCCGTTCAAAGAAGGGCAGCGCTACTTCTACACACACAACAGCGGCTTGCAAAACCAGGCCGTGCTTTACACAGTCCCTTCGCTCGAAGCGCAGCCGCAGATGATTCTCGATCCGAACACGCTGTCTACTGACGGCACGGTCGCGCTTTCAGGATTGCAAGTCAGTCCGGACGGGAAACTTCTCGCCTACAGTCTTTCCGCGTCGGGGTCTGACTGGCAGGAATGGAAAGTTCGCGACGTCGAAACGGGCAAGGATCTCTCCGACGATCTCAAGTGGGTGAAGTTTTCCGGCGCCTCATGGACGCGCGATGGCAAGGGTTTCTTCTACAGCCGTTACGACGAACCAAAAGGCGACGCGCTCAAAGGTGTTAACTACTTTCAAAAAGTCTACTACCACCAACTCGGCGCGCCGCAGGCTGAAGACGTGCTCGTGTACGAGCGTCCGGATCAAAAGGACTGGTTGTTTGGCGGTGCAGTCACCGACGACGGCAACTACCTGATGATCACGGTGTACCAGGGCACAGACACGAAGACTCGCGTCTACTACAAAGATCTCAGAAACAAGGACGCTCAAGTTATAAAGCTGCTCGACGATTTTGATGCTGCTTACTTTTTTATCGGTAACCAGGGAACGCGTTTCTGGTTTCAGACCGATTTCGAATCGCCGCGAGGCAAAGTGATCGAGATCGACACGACGAACCCTGCACGCAGCAATTGGAAAGTCATCGTGCCGCAAAGCAAAGAAACGCTTCAGAGCGTCGGTTTGGTAAACCATAGATTCATTCTCAACTACCTCAAAGACGCTTACACGCAGGTGAAGATTTATGAGACCACCGGCAAGCTCGTGAGTGAAGTTGCGTTTCCCGGAATCGGATCGGCGACCGGCTTCAGCGGCAAGGCGACTGACAAAGAAACATTTTATGCGTTCACCGGCTTCACTGTGCCGGCGACGATCTATCGCTACGACATGGTGACGGGAAAGAGCACGATCTTCCGGCAGCCGAAGGTCGACTTCAATCCCGCTGACTTCGAAACGAAGCAGGTGTTCTACACAAGCAAAGACGGCACGAAGGTGCCGATGTTCATCACGTATAAGAAAGGTTTGAAGCTCGACGGTAACAATCCGACTTACCTGTACGGCTATGGTGGGTTCAACATTTCGCTGACGCCGGCGTTCTCAGTTGGGAACCTTGTTTGGATGGAGATGGGCGGTGTTTACGCGCAGCCAAACTTGCGCGGCGGCGGTGAGTATGGTGAAGAGTGGCACCAGGGCGGGATGAAGCTGAAGAAGCAAAATGTCTTTGACGACTTCATCGCTGCGGCGGAATGGTTGATCGCAAACAAGTACACGTCGACGCCGAAACTGTCGATCGGCGGCGGCAGCAATGGCGGACTGCTCGTTGGCGCCGCGCTGACGCAGCGGCCGGATCTGTTTGGTGCAGCGTTGCCGGCGGTGGGTGTGATGGACATGCTGCGGTTTCAGAAGTTCACGATCGGTTGGGCGTGGGTTTCTGACTACGGATCGTCGGACAACGCGGATGACTTCAAGGCGTTGTATAAGTATTCACCGCTGCACAACATCAAGCCGGGAACGTCTTATCCACCAACGATGATCACGACGGCGGACCACGACGATCGCGTTTGGCCGGGACACAGCTTCAAATTCGCAGCCGCACTTCAGGCTGCACAGGCGGGCAACGCTCCGATCCTGATTCGGATTGAAACGAAGGCAGGGCA
>DATNCH010000221.1:0-17687 GCA_035571655.1 Pyrinomonadaceae bacterium | reverse complement strand
CACGTCACAGCGAGCTCTGCCCAGTTAGACATCTCGAGCTTCTCTGCCAAGACACGCGCCTGCTGAAATCGTAGTATTCGGCGAAAAACCTTTGGCGTGAGGCCCACAAACGAATTGAATATCTGAATGAATCGCCGTTGTGAGAGACCAAGCTCTCGCGAGACGTTTCGGACCGAGACTCTTTGGCCCACGGTCGCAATCATCTCGAGCGCAATCTTTGTTTGAAGTTCATAGCTCGTGAGCTTGCGAAGACGAGTTTGTAAGACAGCTTCCATGATCCGAAAGCGCTCCTGAGGTGTGGAGACGGTGCATACGCGTTCACGCAACTCATTTCCGGACCTTCCCCATAACTCAGGCAAGTTAACGTGCGCGTTGGTGAGTTCGCTCGCCTCCGCACCAAGGAATGGAAATGCACCGCCTGCCTTGAAATGAACACCCAGGATCGCCTCATGCTGCTGCGCATTACAGATAAACGGGCGCGAGTAAGTTCCTGAAAACACCCCACCAGACATTCTCTCGTGTCGCTCAGGCCGCTCTGGATCATGAATATGGATTTCGTCTTGCTTGAGGTTAATGACGAGTTCAATCGTCCCACTTGGCAGGATCTTTTCCAACCGTTGCGCTTGACCGCCTTCAATCAGCCAAAAGTATTCGACAAATTCATTGAGCGGTGGACCAGGACGGTAAGAGATATAAATCACGCGAACCTCGTCATTTTAGGATCAACACCTCCAGAAGGCTGACTCAATCAACGATACTCGAACGGAGTTTCTTGCGTTTCTCGATTCCATTGCATTTCTCATATGGTTTGCAGTGCCCGCAAGATGCGCTGGTTCTGCTTAGGCTTGTAAGTAAACTCATTGTTTCTTGTCCCCGCTTGGACCTTAACAGTATCAGTCACGCAACGTCGCGCCGCACAAATTCGAAACAGCCCAACAGAGATGCAACTATTCCCCCACCGATCCCCAGCACTAAAGCCATCGCAAGTCGGCCTTCAAGGAAAACGTTCACCGGCAACAACCACGGATAATACTTTCCAAGCCTGGCACTCGCCGCAAAGAGCGCGAAGAAAGTCCCACCAATCCCGGCGCCGAGCGGGATTGGAAAACCGGACCAACGCATACTGATCCATGTGTGTATCGCAATGATCAGCCAACTCGCCAACCACACAAACGTTGTCTGTTTCGCGATCCACAAATAAGGAATCGGGCCCGCGTTGGCAAGGTCCGGTTTCAAGTACGTGGAAGCAATCCCCACAACGATCACCAGCACAGCGAGAACGAATGTGCTCACGAGGATCAGGCCCTGTGCTACCACAAACTTCGAGAAATAAATCGACTGACGCGGCACAGGGAGAGCAAAGAGATGCTTCCACAGCTTGTCGCTATGCTCGATGCCGTTCAGCAATGCCGTGACCAACGCAATCAGGAGCGGCATCATGAAGACGGCCCAAATCTGAAGCGAGTTTGTGGCCATCGTCTCCCACAACTTGAATCCCGCGGGAAACTTTTTAGTTCTCAAGACAATGAAGAATTGAAGCAGCGCCACCAAGAACGGCAAGACAAAGATCACTCGGAAAGCAAGTGTCCGTCTGAGCTTCAAAGCTTCAGCGTGCAGTGCGCGGAAGAATGCCATCACGCTGCGCTCCTTGCGATCTGACCGTTCGTTAACGTCAGGAAAATGTCTTCGAGCGATGCTTGCGAGAGTGAAAGGTGAAAGACTTCCAAACGATGATCCACCAGCAGATGGTTGATTCGCACTGCATCTTCAGACGATCTCGCAGACACGTTTAGCACTCCGTCTACACGCTCTACAGTCCAACCCGCATTCACCAGACAATTCATTGCCTGATCAAGTTGCTTCACGCCCACAGTCAGTTTTGTTTGTTGCTTCTTTTGTAGCTCGGCGAGTGGTCCCTGAAACAAGAGACTGCCTTCATAAATGATTCCGATGTAACCGGCAATCTGTTCGACTTCACCGAGCAGGTGACTCGACAGGAAAACCGTGACGCCAAACTCGTCCGGGAGACGTCGAATGAGATCACGCATTTCGTGAATGCCGGCAGGGTCGAGACCGTTCGTCGGTTCGTCGAGAATCAGCAGTTCTGGTTTGTTCAGGAGCGCGAGCGCCAATCCAAGGCGCTGGCGCATGCCTAACGAGTATTCGCGTACACGACGGCCGGCATCCTTTTTGAGCTTGACGATCTCGAGTGCAGCGTCAATCAACTCGCGAGGCGCGCCAAGTAAACGACGTGTGACTTCCAGATTCTCTCTACCGGTCAGATGTGGATACAGCGAGGGCGCTTCGACTAACGCGCCGACGCGCCGCATCAACGACAGGTGATTCGCATTCAACGGCTGGCCGAACAAGCGGACTTCACCCGCGTTGGGTCGGATCAGACCGAGGAGCATCCTGATCGCGGTCGTCTTTCCCGCGCCATTCGGACCCAGAAAGCCATAAACCCCGGCCGCAGGCACCGACAAGTTCAAATTATTTACTGCAAGCTGATTTCCGAAACGCCGCGTCAGCCCCCGGGTTTCGATGAGACAGTTTTCCATTTTGCGTTACCCGAAGGTTAACGCATTACGGTGGTAAATTATTAACGCGATTTGTGTCTTTTTGTGGCTACTTAATCCTGAACGTGGCCGGTTCGATGACCGCGCGCGCCTCCGGATTGTAGTAGTCATACACGGTGGACGCCGCCGTCTTCGCGTTCAGCGCGAATCGTGGCCGAAACTTGAAATTGAACTTAACAGCCCCCGATGGCGGCCACAGGTAGACCACGACCCGATCCGGCAACACGTCGTACCGGCTGATGGTCCAACCCGAATTCTTCACCGCCGACTCCAGCGAACCGCGATCGACGTCAGCGCCCGGCGGCACACCGATCTCCGCGAGAATCATCCCCCACCCACCACCTAGACGCGCCGCCTCGACGTTACAAGTGATTTCGTCGTTAATCTTGCCGTCTGTTTTGTCGAACTTCACACGCAACCGCAACGCACCCGCTTTCCTGGTCGATTCTGAAGCGGACCAGGGCACGTAGTAGTTGGCTACAGCCTGGACCGACGCGAAAGGCAAACTCCCGGAGCGCTTGATCTCGATGCTGTTCTTTCCCGCGTTCAGATTCTCCGATATATCAATCGCGATCGGATTGTTCAGACGATCTCCGACAGGCATCTGGATCGTTTGCGCAATGCGGCCATTGACCAGAACATCCGCTGTCGAACCGCTCGACGGATTACTCGTCTTCGTCGAAAACAACGTCAACATCGCATCCAGGACATTGATGGTCGTCTGCGTTGAATACCAAACACCGTATCGATCTTTTTGTTTGAGCAGGTACAGCAAACCGCGGTTGATGAGTTTTGTATCCGCGTCGCAGTTCGGATTGCAGGCTTTCGCCAGTGCCTGGACCACGACCGCAGTTGTTTCAATCTGTCCCGCGAGTCCCCAGCCGTAAAAAGGCGTGCTCGTTTGTAGCGGCCAGTAACTCGTCGTCCCATCTTCGCGCACCAGAGTGCGAAGCTTTTCGATCAAAGGCTTTGCGAGCGACGCGTCGCCGGCATGGATCGCAGCCAGTGCATATGAGCCGAGTAAATAAGGTTCGTCGATAGCCGCACCCTGCTGACTCAGATAGTTAAACGCGCGCTTCAAACTGTCCTCTGCACCTCCACTGACGGCGAGAATTCGCGCGATATACGCGGTCAGCACAACGCGCTGTTGTTTGGCGTCACGTGCGGTCGGATCTTTCGCCGGCCAGCCACCATCAGCTAATTGTTGTTTGATGAGCCACTCTCGAGCGTCTTTGATGACCTGCTGGTCCACCGCGATCACATCGGCGGCATCAGTCAGGAACCGCACGGCATACGCCGTAAGCGCCAAATCCGTGTGGCCATCGCCCCAGTAAGTAAATCCACCGCTTTCATCGCGGTAATTCATCAGGCGACTGTAGCCCTCGTTCACGTAACGCTCTGCTCGCGAGCGCAGCGGGAACTGTTCCTTGTAATGTCGCAACAGCAACAGACTCGGATACGTCGAAGAGATCGTTTGCTCGCCGCATCCGTACGGTCGTTGCATGATCGCTTCGACACTCTCGACCACGTGCGCCATCAAGTTCGAATAGATCCTGATCTCTCCGCGCACGGAATTGGGAATCGCCGTGTCAGGAATGTTCAACTCGACCGACGATGACCCATCGAGAATATCGCCGCCCGTGACGGACTGCTCTTCGCCATCGGGATGGACCGTCACCGGCTTCTCGATCGCATCGCTTTCGTCACTACCAGCGGCAGTGATCCGTTGCTTGCCGTCTTTCACTGAGGCGATCGCTTTGAGGTCGAATGTTTCTCGCGTCGCATCACCCGCTGCTACGGAGGTCTGCTTCCGGCCTGGTCCAACTAAAGCGAACCAATTCTCAGGCTTGATTTCCAGATCGACTTTCTGCGTGCGGTCGAGATAATTACGCACCACCACCGGCAGAGAGATCTCATCACCTTCGGTCAACACGCGTGGCGGTTCGTGTTCGACAAAGAATGGCTGAAACGACTTGATCTCTTTCTCCGTCGTTCCGATCTGGCCATCCTCAGTCGAGCCGATCACGAGCATCTTCCAGGTCGTGATGTTGTCGGCAAGTTTGAAATTAATCTGCGCGCGCCCGTCTTTGTCAGTTTCGATTGAGGGTTGCCAAAGCAGTGTTTCAGGAAAGTACTCTCGTAGACGTGGCGTCGATATTTGTGAATCGCCGGATTTCGTGACGATTTTCGCGTCTCGGCGCGCAGTGTGAACTGTTTTTCCCACCATCGAGGCGCTCATTTGTTCCAGCGCATTCGCTGGGGCGGCGCTTACGGTCACAGTTTCCGTAACGGCTCCGGGGTTGAGACTGACGTTAACTTCCGTGGTGTTGTGAGCCCGCACCAACACATCCAAGACAACGGCTGCCATGAATGGCGAAGATTCAAAACGAACTTCATATACTCCGGGCGGTAAACCAGGAAAACTGTATCTGCCTTCATCGTTTGTCGTCGTCTGATAGCTGAAGCGAGTATTCGGTATCGTCGCAGTTACGGTAACTCCCGCGATGCTTGCTCCCATCGGATCGGTAACGACCCCATAGATCGATCCGTTAGTGGCTGGGAGGACCATTCCTGACTCGATTATTTGCGGTGGAGCTCCGCGCGGCTGTTCTGCGAGGTCGCCAGTGAACGTCGCCACTGAAAAATCATCGTTTGTTGCCGCCTTACCGTCAGGACCGGGACTCTTCAAAGTTATAACGACCAGCATTCGGATCACAGGACCAATCTCCATTCGCTCGGTCGCAGGTTGCCGAAAAGCGCTTCGGCTCTCCACATACACGTGGGCTCCGTGGAAAGGTTGGAGTTTGAACGTTGCGTAATAAGGCCGGCCCCACGGATCGCGAAGACTCTCGAGCGAGGCCGGGGTGCCTCGCAGTAGCGCGCGCAAATCCTGATCGTTCTCAGGATAGGTATTCGTATTCTTGAGATTCTTATCCAGGGTCGCTTCGATCTGCGCTCGAGGATCAGCGAAGTAATCAATTGCCGACATCCAGATGGCGAAATCGTCGTTTGAATATTCCTTCTCTTTAGAAAACTCCCCGTCGGGCCCACCGCTCCAGACGTTGACGACGTAATTCCGTTCCTTGATTTCGAATTTGAAGAGATATTGCTTGCCCCAGCGATCGAGTAATTGGTTCAGGTGAAGACTCTGTTTTGCCAATTCGTCGCGGAGAGTGGCTGAGTCGCGAATGAAACCGCCTGTGCGTTCATGATAACCGCGAGCGGCCTTGTCGATCGCTTCACCGATGGGACGAAAATAAGGCCAGCCCATTCTGTCGACGACAAAATCATCGTCCGAGTCAAAGCGTTTGTCCGGTCCCGCGCTCGTTAGAGTGAGATCGTCGGAGTTTCGAAAGACCGCGAATGCTGGTCGATATGCCATACCCCACGGATCGCGCACCGCTTTGAAATCGATCTGAGCTTCAGACAGGAAGCGCCTCAGGCTGGCATCATCGTTTGGGTACTCTGCCGTTTGAAGATAATGATTCGCGAGTGCATCTTTAACTGGCTTCAGTGGTTGTTTGGCTGGTTCTCCGTAGAGCTTCGTCAGCTCTTTCTCAAATTGATCGCCGCCATAAAACGTCGGAAAGTAATCTCTGTTTTGACTCAACAGCACAGCAGCGACGAGATCGAGTTCGGGTGAAATCGGTTTCGCTGTGTCTACGCGTCGCAGGTCTCGTAGGGTGATACCCGCGAACTGCTCATCCACACCCAGGAAACTGTCTATTGGATTTGAATTAAACCGTCGACCGCCGAACTCCTGGTCCGTGCGGAATCGTTCTTCGACGGCTTTATCCAATATGACGACTCCCAACGCACTCTCCGTCGACCCGCCATCAGGCGCACGCACACTCAGATTGACCTGTGCATCGTCGCCTGGACGATAGCTCGCCTGGGAAGTTTGCACATTCACCTTGAGATCCTGATCGCGCGGGTAGAGGACCGTGCTCAAACCGATTCTGTCTCGCGACTCCACGAAATCCGGATACGCCGCAATCGTCAATCGGTCCTTGAACTCTGAACGGTACGGGAAAGTGATGGAGGCACGACCATCGTGCAGCTTCGCGCGCTCAGACCGAATGACATTTAAGTCACGCGCAAGATCGACGACCACCGTTTGATCCTGCACGGTGCTGGTGATGAAAGCCGTGACTGGCTCACCGCGGCGATAGAGAGTCTTATCCGTCTCGACGCGTAATGTGTCGTCGGTCACAAGATCAAGCTCTTCAGTCTCCGAGCCCTTTCGACCCCTGGGGTCGACAGCCGAGATCGCTAAATTCACATCTGATTCGCCTTCGAAGTCGCGCGGCAGTTTCACGCCACTGACTTTGACCACGCCATATCGATTGGTGCGGAATGTTGCCACCGGCTTGCTCGTTTTCTCCGCTTCGGATGCATCGGTGTTCCATTCGGTGAGTCTGACACTCACTTTACACCGTGCCGGCGATCCATCGGCGTAGAACGTCGACACGTAGAACTTCAAAGGCAGTGCCGCGTGCTGATGGAAATTGTCGTCTTCGACGACGTAGACGTGTATGTCTTCTTTGGTTACGCGCACGTCGAAGCGTCGTTGTTCGGTGCGGTTCGTCGTGGGGTCGGTGAAGTAGGCGGCGTAGGTGATGTCGTTGAAGCGTCCGTAATCACGATCGTGATCGTTTGCGAGATCGATTTGGGCGACAAACATGCCGGTCGCGTCTGCTTCACCTTCGTATTTATCGCCTTCGTCGACGTCCCACTTCTGCTCTTTATAATTCCACTCGCGTTCGGCTTCGCGAACTACACGCACGTGTCCGCGCGTCACAGGCTGACCGAACAAATAATCAGCGCGGACTTTGATCTCCGCGTTCTGTCCCGGCAGGTAATACTTGCGATCAGTTTCGACATTGACCGTAAAGTTGGGCAGCTCGTAACGACTGATGCGAACGTCATACGCCGTTTGATCGTTCTCTTCCCTATCGTCAAGGCCGACCCAAATTCGGTAATTCCCGAGACGCGTATTCTCCGGAATGGTCCAATCCACGTTTGCAACGCCGAAGCGCGAAGTCTTCACGACAGCGCGAAAGAGTGTGAGGTTTTCGGGGTCACAAATTCTGATGTGGGCGTCGTGATTCGCAAGCGCGCGACGTGAAGGCGAGAAGAGTAATGCGCGCACATGAATTTGCTGGCCCGGTTGATAAAGCGGCTTGTCAGTGGTGATGAGTATGCGCGCGAACTGATCCACCAGCACCTGGCCTTCTGTTTCGGAAACGAGTGCGCCTTTTCTGCCTACGACGCGCAGCTCACCGCCCGCAGGTTGCAGCGTATGTGGAAACTGCGGAAAGCGTGGAGGCAATGGGAAGTCGAGCAATGCATAACCCTTCGAATCTGTGGTTTTGGATGCACGAACCTTGACGCTCTTATCGTTGTCGTCTTCGACTTTGAGCTCACCGTCGATGCGGACATTCGCGATCGGCTTGCGCGTGAGGGGATGAGTTGCCTGTGCGCGCGCCTGGTAGCGGTTACCCTCGCGGATCATCTCGGCTGCGGCTACGCGCACGTCAAACAGATCGGGTGCAATCTCTGATAACGAGATCAATCCTTCCGCAACTACTCTCGTGGAAGATTCTTCCGTCAGTCGATAGCGCAGGCGTTGCCAGAGTATGTTGGGGCGTTCTGTTGCGGGTAACTGCGAGACAGAGAATGGTAAAGAGAGAGATAGCTTCTGAGTGCCTTTTGCAATCGTCGCAATCTGAGTTGCTTTTGCTTTGCTTTTATTTTGCGGATCGAGGAGCTCGACTTCGACTCTGACGTTCACTGTCACGCCGGTTGAATTCTCAACAGCGAGAAGCACTTGGGCGGGATCCTGGTCCAACAGGATTCTGGTATCCGCCTCGTTAACTCTGACGTCGCCACCGGCGCGAGTGAGTGGGACGAGACAGAGAACGAACAGAGAAAGGCACAACAGGGAAAGAAGCCATCGACGGCTCATAGTCGCCTCCCAAAAAACTAACGATTCAATTGTCTTTTTATGTGAGCCTGGGGTTGCTCGGGGTTAGTACTTATCCATTCGGTCGTCCGTGAGATGTAGAAATATCGAGGTGCGTTGTCTTTGGCTTTACCTCGAAGGTCAGGAGCACACTTGGACGATGTCAGTACCGCAACGCGGTAGCGTCGGGTCTGTGTCGCACTTGATAACGTCGGGTAATTGATGTCATCGCAACCCGACGCTACCGCGTTACGGTACTGACCTCATCCAACAGTGTTGCTGTGTTTGTGCGATCACTCTGCTGTTGACGATCGACAAGTGGAGTAGCCACAAAAAAGTCACAAAATTCGTCAGACAGTTTCATTGACATCCTCATTTCCTCGGTGTATAGGTTGCCACGCTCTACAACACCACACAGGTCTTTCCCAGGCTCGCAGCTCAGCGAGCACGGTTGTCAAGGAGGTATCCCATGAAGCGAAAGTTCACTTCCCAAACAGCAGTCTTCGCTGCATTTGCGGCTGTCGCCCTGCTGAGTCTCACGGCAGGCGCAGGAGCTTTTCAAGGCGACAAGACGTTCAGAATGTACGACGACTGTGAGCCCACTTCTTTCAATGCGGTACTCGGCGACGGCGCATGCGTCGGTAACGGACACACGACGTTTGACCAGTTTATCCAGGAACTCGCAGAGACCCAGGACGCGCACAAATGGCGCAATCAACCAATCCAGGCGCACCTGAATATTGGACGCCCAACATTCATCGAGAACCGCGGCGGCGAGGTTCATACGTTCACGCGAGTCGCTAATTTCGGTGGCGGATTGTTCGACGAACTCAACGCCATTTCCGGCAACCCGGCGCCTGCGCCGGAGTGCTTAAATCTCGGAGCGATAGTTTTCATTCCCGCCGGAGGAACTGAACAGGGTCCAACCGCCGGAACTTCAGATCTCCCAGTCGGCCTCACTCGTTTTCAATGCTGCATTCATCCCTGGATGCGTACAGTCATAGAAGTCGCAGACCACGCGGCGCCACCAGAACAAGCGAAACCAGGTTCAGCGCACGCTCATCATTGACCGAGCATCTCGGGTCTTAACAGAACCGAGCGCAGTAGCGCCGGGTCAATGTCAGACAAAAGGACCCGCTGGTCCGACATCGACCCGGCGCTACCGCGCTCGGTGCGGATTGACCATGGCTCTCGGCCCACGTAACATGCTCACCCGAAAGGGTGAACATGCCAAGCGAACCTTTCCAAACACACCTGAACAAAAGTCGTGAGCTGATTGCTTTAACTGACCGTCTGACTCAGGAGTATGCCGAGCTACAGGAGTTATCACGCGTGCTGCGGAAAGAAAGCCGGCAGGTGAGCGAAGACTCTAACGTGCTCCGCCGCGCCAGCACCGATCTGCTCTGGGCTAAGAACCCGTAACTGTGCACCGCAACAAGTTGACCAGGCGTGATTTCGTCGCGAGCGCCGCCGGCAGCGTCGCATCCATCACGCTCGGGAGCGCATGTCGTCGTCTCGGTGATTCGACGAACGAAGGCAGACTCACAGCGCGCCCGTATCCAGGTGTTACAACCACACCCGCCGATCGGATCATAGTCGCGGTCGACTCCGCCGATCACCGCGACGCGATTCTTCAGTTACCAAAGACCGAAAAAAGAGCGCCGGTTCTTCCGTTGCTCGTCATGCTGCACGGCGCAACGCAAAGTGCGGACGACATGTTTTGGTACCTGGATTCGGCGTACGACGAAGCGGGCGTGGCCGTGCTTGCGCCAAACTCTCGCGACACGACGTGGGATGCCATCGGCGGCGATTTCGGGACGGATGTCGAATACCTGAATCGAGTGCTGGAGGCAACATTCAAGCTAGCTGCGGTCGACCGTGCGCGCATCGCCATCGGCGGATTTTCCGACGGGGCCTCGTATGCGATCTCACTCGGGCTGATCAATGGCGATCTCTTCACCAGCGTCGTCGCATTTTCGCCCGGGTTCGTCGTCGAGGGTACTCCGCAGGGGACACCACGCTTCTTCATCTCACACGGCACGCGGGACCATATCCTGCCGATTGACCGCTGCGGCCGCCTCATCGCTTCGCGCTTGAAAGCTCGCGGTTACGACGTCACGTTTCGAGAGTTCGACGGCGACCACGAGATACCTGCCGACGTCGTGCGCGAAGGTCTGCGGTTCTTCTGAACGGTTGCGTACAAACGCCTCAAATTCGACGGTTGACCCGACGCTACCGCGTTCCGGTACTGACCTCATCCAAGGACGAAATGCGACGGTTGACCCGACGCTACCGCGTTCCGGTACTGACCTCATCCAAGGACGAAATTCGACGGTTGACCCGACGCTACCGCGTTCCGGTACTGACCTCATCCAAGCTCGTACTTGGATGAGGTCAGTACCGGAACGCGGTAGCGTCGGGTCAGATGCTCCTGTTGACAGACTATAGGAGTCAGTACTAGACTCGCTCCTATCGACAGCATAGAGGAGCGACATGACCAAACAACAAGGTGACCTGTTCAAACAGGGAACGCTCGAACTCCTGATTTTGCGGCTGCTGCGCTCTGGAAGCCTCAACGGTTGGGACATCATGCAGCGGATGCATCTCGTGTCCGGCGAAGTCCTCACCGTAACCGCAGGCGCACTCTACCCCGCACTCCACCGCCTCGAATCCCGTGGCTTGATCTCCGCCGTGTGGGGCCCTTCCGAGAACAATCGCAAAGCGAAGTTTTATGGTCTGACCACGCGTGGCCGCAAACAACTCGAGCAGCAACGCAAACAATGGGAACAATTCTCCGACGCCGTCGCTCTGATTTTACGAGATGCGTGAGGAGTCTTTCGAATGAGTTTATTACGTCGCTGGCGCGCGTTGATTCACAAAGACGCGATGGAACACGAGCTTGATGAAGAGATGCAATACCATCTCGAACGCGACATCGAGCAAAAAATCAAGAGCGGCATGTCGCCTGAAGATGCCCGGTACGCTGCGTTGAAATCATTCGGCCGTTTCGATCAGTCGAAGGAAGAATGTCGCAACGCACGCGGCGTTACTTTTGTCGAGGACATTCTGCGCGACGTCACATACAGCATTCGCGTGCTGTCGAAAAGTTACGCGTTCACCGTAGTTGTAATCGTAACTCTGGCGCTCGGCATCGGCGCGAATACAGCGATCTTCAGTTTCGCCAACGGCATTCTCCTGCGACCGCTTCCCTACCCTCGAGCCGATCGACTCGTCGCCATCGACGAAACCGCGCTCAAACGTGGAATCGATTCGATGAGCGTGTCGTTTCCAAACTTTCTCGACTGGCGCGAGCAAAACAAAGTATTCCAGGACATCGGCGTTTACTACGGCACCAGCAGGTTTTCATTGAGCGGCGCCGGTGAACCGATTGAGATTCGCGGGTCTTACATCTCTCACGGACTGATCGAGCTTCTCGGTATCTCTCCGCAACTCGGCCGCACTTTCACCGCCGACGAAGATCGGCCCGACGAAGATACGGTAGTCATCCTCGGATACGATCTCTGGCAAAGGAATTTTGGAGGCGACCCCAACATCCTTGGTCGATCGATCATGATCAACAGTCGTGCGCGGACGGTGATCGGCGTGATGCCCAGGGGTTTCAGATTTCCGGAGGTCTCTGAAATCTGGGCGCCGCTCGCCGTTACCACAAAAGACTTCACACGCACCGATCACGGCTTGAGCTGTATCGCGCGTTTGAAAGACGGCGTTGGGCTTGGAGAAGCGCAGGCGGAGATGCACACCATCGCTGCGCGCATCGAAGCGCAAAACCCGGTCACGAACGAAGGGCTCGGAGTGAAGGTAACAAGTCTGCACCAGAGTCTTGCAGGTGATTATCGGGAAGCACTTCTGATTCTGCTTGGCGTGGTCGGATGCGTGTTGCTGGTGGCGTGTGTGAATGTCGCGAACCTGATGCTCGCGCGCGCCTCAGCAAGACAAAAAGAGTTCGCCCTGCGCGCTGCGATCGGCGCGGGTCGCTGGCGAATCATGCGCCAACTCCTGATCGAGAGTTTATTGCTCGCCGGAGCAGGTGGCGCACTCGGCTTCGCGATTTCCCTGTGGGCGCTGCATCTGTTGTTGACTGCTATCCCGTTCGAACTTCCGGTTTGGATGAACTTCGGGATCGATCTGCGCGTGCTCGGCTTCAGCGCTGCGATAACTCTTCTGACTGGCTTGCTGTTCGGCGCTGCGCCGGCATTGCAAACCTCGAAGGTAGATCTCAACGACACGCTTAAAGAAGGCGGCCGCGGGACCGTCAGCGGTCGCGGACGTTCGCGCAGCGCACTCGTCGTCACGGAGATCGCTCTGTCGCTGATCTTGTTAGTCGGCGCCGGCTTAATGATCCAGAGCTTCCTGCGACTGCAACGCGTGAACATCGGACTCAATGCGAAGAATGTTTTAGCCACATCGTTACGCTTGCCGCAGGCAAAATACCGCGACGGCGAACAGCGCGCGGCATTCTTCAAACAGTTGATCGAGCGTGTGCGTGTTCTGCCTGGCGTTGAATCAGTGAGCGCGACGGCCACGCTGCCTCTGAGCGGAGGTGGCTGGGGCCGGAGTTTGACTGTCGAGGGTTATCCCGTACTGCCTGTCGGCCAGGCGCCGATGATCCAACACACGGTTGTCACTCCCGGTTACTTTCACACGATGGGAATACCGCTGATTTACGGTCGCGATTTCAGCGACGCCGACACCAAAGGCGCGCCGCTCGTAACGATTGTGGATGAACGGCTCGCACGACAGTACTGGCCCAATGAGAATCCCGTCGGAAAGCGTATTCGGTTCGGGCCACCGGAAGACAACGAACCGTGGCATACGGTGATCGGCGTAGTCGGCACGGTTCGCCACCAGCGAATACAGGAAGACACAAGACAAAGCGTGTATTTGCCGCATCTCGAATTTCCCGTGGGCGGCATGGCGCTCGTGACGCGAACGTCTTCAGATCCGCGAGAGTTGGCGAGCGCCATTCGTCGTGAAGCTGCGCAGCTTGATTCTGATCTGCCGCTCAGCAAAATCGCGACGATGGAAGAAGTCGTCGCCGAGTCGATTTGGCAGCCGCGTTTGTACGCAACGCTGTTCGCCGTGTTTGCAGGTGGAACGCTGGTGTTGGCGCTGATTGGTATCTATGGCGTGATGGCGTTTCTGGTTCAGACGCGAACGCACGAGATCGGCGTACGCATGGCACTCGGCGCCACCGCACGCGATGTGTTCAGATTGATCGTTGGCCGTGGAATGAAGTTAACTGCGGTTGGTGTGTTGATTGGCGTTCTCGGCGCCGTCGCACTGACGCGGCTGATGCATAGTCTACTCTTCAACACCAGCGCCACGGATCCGAAGACTTTTATTTTGAATCCGATACTGCTCGCTTTGGCGGCATTCCTCGCCTGCTACATCCCCGCGCGCCGCGCAGCCAAAGTCGACCCCCTCATCGCGCTGCGATACGAGTGAGAGCCACAAAAAACCACAAAGCAGAGCAACAAAAAACACAGACGAACACTCTAATCGGGCGTAATTATGTTCGATACGCGAAAAACTCTTCATAACGGTGGAATTCTGGACGTCATCAAGATCCTTTCCACTAACAACGAAAGCGGCAGGCTCGACGTCTGCGTCGGGAAGACCGAGGGCGCGCTATTCTTCAAGAATGGCCGGCTCGTGGATGCGCGTGTCGGAGATCTGACGGGCTTCAGGGCGATCAACTTAGTCGCTTCAATGCGCGATGGACGTTTCACTTTCGATCCATCAGGCAGACCGCCGCTGGTCAGTTCCATCACGCCGAACGAACGCGTCGTGCTTAAACAGTTCTTCGGGATCGAGACGATCGAGACGATCGAGAAGATCGAGAAGATCGAGCCGTACACGGATGAAGACGAAATTACGTTGCAGACAGAGAGACTTCCCATACCGGTGCTTCCGGATCCCGTGCCTGACACACCAGCTCCGAGATCGCTGTATCGAGCCGGGATGATCCTGGCTATGCTGTTTATTTTGATCGCGGTGGGTGCTGTTGCGCTGAGAAATAAATATCGCGAGCGTGAGCGTGCTTTGCCGGCAGCAGTGGCTTCATCTGGCGAACCACAGCCGTCTGGCGAACCACAGCCGTCTGTCGTCGAACCCCAGGACTTGTCCGGTAAATGGAACGTCGTCAATAGCGTCCAGAAAACCAGGTACCAATCGTTTCAAAACATGAACATCGGTTTCGAGCTCACGATCAATCAGAGCGGAAAGAGTTTTATCGGACAAGGACGAAAGGTTTCTGAAAACGGCCGCAGCCTGCCTGCAACCAGCCGAACTCCTATCGAGGTGAAAGGCTCAATCGACGGCGATCGAGTCGATGCCACCTTCTCTGAAGCAGGCGCCTTGCGAAAGACCAACGGGCGATTTGTCTGGCGGATCGATCAGGCAAGTGGCGGCCTTAACGGAACGTTCGTCTCGACCGCCGCAGGCAGCAGCGGCAAATCCGCGGCAAAGCGAGAACTTTAACCAGATCTCAGCCACAAAAAGGCACAAAAAGCACACAAAGGAATTAATTCAGTTTCGTGCTTCTTGTGCCTTTTTGTGGCTACTTTCTTTGTGCCTTTTTGTGGCTACTTCTTTGTGCCTTTTTGTGGCTACTTCCTTTGTGCCTTTTCGTGGCTACTTCCTTTGTGCCTTTTCGTGGCTAAGGATCAAGCACGTCGTCGTCCCGTGCGCGTAAAGCTTCCCGGCCTCGTCGACGATCCGTCCTTCGGCCGTGGCCGTACGCGCACCGGAATGCACTATCTTCGCTTCACAACGCACACGTCCTGTCTCTCCCGTCATCGCGCGGATGAAGTTAACCTTGATCTCGAGCGTGGTGTAACCCGCTCCGGGCGGCAGTTTCGAATGAACCGCACAACCCATGGCGGAATCGAGCAACGTAGCCGCGAGTCCGCCATGGACCACGCCAATCGGGTTGTAATGATATTCATCCGGATCCACAGCGAACACAGCATGCCCTTCGCTCACCTCCACTAAATCGAAATTCAGTAAACGTGCAAAGGGCGGCGCCGGTAATTCACCGCTGACTATTCGTTGCAAAAACTCGAGACCTGATACTCCATGTCCCGCTTCCGCAAGTGGTCGCGGATCTTCCCAGGTGACTGTGCGTGTGCGGTTCTGTGTCACTTGATCCTCTTCCCAACCGTTTCTCTTCCGCCTTGAAGAAGCTTCACGCTCGTGACCTTCCCTTCTGAATCTTTGAGGAAGATCAACTTGGCCGGCATGACGCGCGGATAGAAAGTCGTCTCCGACTCCGCAAAGATCTCGATTGGTTGCTGCCCGGTTGCCTCCGTCATAAACTTCTCGCCCTCGCGGTAAACACGCAAGACAAAGTTTGGAGCAAGTTCATACTCGCCGACGTACGCGTCGAAGACTTTCGCATCAACTGTCACCGCACCTGTTTCAAGTCGCTTAAGCACGTCGGCGGCGTTGGTGTTCTTCGCATTCAGTTCGAGTGACTTCTTGTAGTTGGTAATTGCAAGCTCACGCTGATTGAGGTTCATGTAGGCTTCGGCGAGACTGTCGTAAGTGTTGAAGGCCTGCGGGTATGCCTCGACGTTCAGCTTGAAGATCTCAACCGCTTCTTTCGGCTTGCCTGCCTGCATCAGCAAGTAACCGAGCCGATTCAGCTCAGGCTCGGAGAAGTCGTACGTCGCAGACTGCTTCGCTTTCAGGTCGCGATACTGTGCGATGCCCGCCTCGACGCCTTTTTCCTTGATCGTAGTTTCGAGTAGCGCCACGAAAGACATCTTCGGTGGTTCGTACGGCTGGTTGTAGAGAATCCTCGTGATCGTTTCGCTCAGCCGGTTCATGTTCTGACTGGTGTTATCGAGAAGCACGATCAAATTCTTCTCTTTCGGAAAGCGCGCGATCGTCGTGGAAAACCCGTTGATGCCGCCGTCGTGACTGATGATCTGAACGGGTTGATCGTTGATCTTGAAAGAAGCGTTAGTGATCGCCCATCCGTATGCGTACTCGTTGAGAAACGGTTTGTACATCAGCTCTTTCGATTGTGCCGAGAGCAGTTTGTCCGTGTAGAGTACCTGGTCCCAGAGATACAGATCTTCGACCGTCGAATACATCGAGCCCGCCGCGTAGGGGATCGACATGTCGAGGTACGGAGCGTTGTCGTAACCATCGGCTGTTTTGACGTAACCGGCGGCGCGTTTTGGAAGGATCGTGCCGTGATGATCGTAACCGGTGTTCTTCATGCCGGCCGGATCGAGAATGTTTTCCTTCAGTGCCTGCTCGTACGATTTTCCGGTCACCTTTTCAATGATCGCGCCCAGCAGGAAGTAGCCGGAGTTGTTGTATTTGAATGTCGAGCCTGGTTCGAATTCGAGATCGCCGCTCGCGTACTTCTTCACGAACTCACCGACCTTATACGGGTTGCGACTCACGTTATCGAAGAACCCCGGCAGGCCCGTGTAACTCGGAATTCCTGACGTGTGCGTGAGCAGGTGATGAATGGTGACTTTGTCGCCGATGTCTTTCCGGTAATCCGGCAGATAATCCGAGAGCTTGCCGTCGAGCTTGATCTTTCCCTGCTCGACGAGCTGGAGAATGAGAGTCGCAGTGAACTGTTTCGTGATCGATCCGAGTCGAAACCTGGTATCCGGCGCGTTCGGAATTCCCCATTCCATTTCGGCCATGCCGAAGGCGCCCTTGTAAGTGACCTTTCCATTCTCGGCGACGAGCGCCGAGCCATTGAAGAGCCTGTACTTATGCGCCAGCGCCAGCACTTCCTGAATCTTCGTCGCATGGTTCTGCGCGCCGTTCTGTGCGAGTGCAACGTGTTGGCACAGAGTGACGACGACAGCTGCGCACAGGAGCACCCTGCGGGGGGCCAATGAGTTTTTCATAGCAAATGTCACCTCAAACTGACAGGATTTAGATGATTGCCAGGATTTACGTGTAAATCATGCCTAATCCTGTAATCCTGTCAACTAACCGCCGTACTCAACAGGTCGAGCAGTTCTGGATGCTTCCCGTACTCGGCCCATCCAGCCGCGGTTGAACCAACCTTCGTATCCTTCACATTCCGATCCGCGCCGTGTTCCAGCAGAAATTCAATCATCGCGCGGTGTCCGTTGAGCGCAGCGTAGTGC
>DATNCH010000220.1:0-13142 GCA_035571655.1 Pyrinomonadaceae bacterium | reverse complement strand
AACGATACGCGGCGTTGGTCCAATGTCGTTCAAGTTGCGATCCGGATTTCAAACCATTGCCGGAAGACTGTTTCAGCCGGGTATGACCGAGGCTGTGGTGTCGAAGAGAATTGCCGAACGATTCCAGGGACTCGACATCGGAGACAAATTTCGCATCCAGACAACCGACTACACTATTGTTGGTTTATTCGATTCCGCGGGCAAAGCTTTTGAATCGGAGATCTGGGTCGATAACAACTCACTCGCGAGTACGACCAAGCGCGAGACTTACTCGTCTGTGCTGATGCGTGTAAAGGATCAGAATGCGTTGACTGCGCTTAGCAAGCGCATCACAGACGATCCGAAGCTGCACTTGAAAGCCGTCTCGGAACGCATTTTCTACGAGGATCAACAGGGGACTGGTACCGGCGCGCTGAAGGGTTTGGCCGTATTCATCTCTTTTATCATGGCGGTCGGAGCGGGCTTCGCGGGTATGAACACGATGTACGCGGCGGTCGCGCGACGGACGAAAGAGATTGGGACGTTGCGTGTGCTTGGGTTTGGGCGGCTCAGTATTCTCGCGGCGTTTCTTTTGGAGTCGCTTGCGATCGCTTTGATCGGAAGTGTGATCGGAATCCTGCTAACGCTCCCGTTGAATTTTGTTTCCACAGGCACCGCGAATTGGGTGACCTTCAGTGAGATTGCGTTCAACTTCCGCGTGACGCCTGGTCTAATGCTCTTTGCGCTGGTTTTCGGCAGTGTGATTGGTTTCGTAGGATCGCTTTTACCGTCGATTCGCGCAGCGCGATTCAAGATCGTCGATGCTTTGCGAGCGTAGCCACAAAAAGGCACAAAGCAGAAACACAAATGGCGACTAGTCCTAAATCACAAGATACCCAAGAGGATCTGAATAAGAGGCTGCGAAGTCTCAAGATCGATCGTGGTCCAGCGCCGTCGCCGTCGACGAGCAGCCGGTCGACGAAGCTTTTGTTTGTCGGCGTGGCAGTGCTGCTGGCGTTGGCCGCGCTCGCTTACGTGTTTCTCTTTTCAAGCGCGAAGGCGATCTCGGTCGCTACGGTTCGCACTGAGACCGGCGCGGCGTCGTTGGGCGAGAGTGTTCTTTCAGCTTCCGGTTACGTGGTGGCCCATCACAAGATCGCGGTGGGCGCAAAAGTGATGGGACGTGTCGCGTGGATTGGCGTGGAGAAGGGCGACACGGTTCAGGGGGGTCAGGTGCTCGTACGGCTCGAAGCCAGCGAGTTTCGTGCGCAAGTGAATCAAGCGCAGGCGAACTTCGCTGCCTCGCAGGCGCGTCTCGACAAATTGCGCACCGGTTCACGGCCGGAAGAGAAGTTGAAAGACAGGGCCGCTGTATTACAGGCCGAAGCGAATCTGAAGAACGCAGAAGCTGAGTACCAGCGCACGGAGTCGCTATTCCGCTCCGGTGTTTCTTCGAAGGCGGAGTATGACCGTGCATTGGCCCAACGAGACTCGGCTGCGGCGATGGTCCAGTCCGCGCGCCAGGCAAGTGCGATGACTGATATCGGTCCACGCAAGGAAGAGATTCGTGCCGCAGAAGCAGAAGTGCAGCAGATGAAAGCGGCGCTTGATTACGCCAACACTCAACTCGCGGCCACTGAAATCAAGGCTCCTGTTTCGGGAACCGTGCTGGAGAGAACGGTGGAACCGGGTGAGATGGTGAGTCCGTCTGCGTTTGGCGGATCGGGTGCGCGCACTTCAGTTGTGGACTTAGCGGATCTGACGGATCTGCAAGTTGAGTTGGACATCAGCCAGAGCGAGTTTGCGCGACTGAAGATGTCGCAAAGGGCCGAGATTATTCCCGACGCGTATCCGAATCTTCGGTTCGCGGGTTTTATCGAAGAGATCGCGCCCGAGGCTAATCGCGCGAAATCGACGGTCCAGGTGAAGGTCAAGGTTGAGAATCCGAATGAACAGTTGCGGCCGGAGATGAATGCGCGAGTCAACTTCCTATCTGATAAGCCAGCGACAACCGAAAGTAAGTCAGTCGCGCGCGTGCTTGTTCCGAAGGCGGCGGTCGTAAAACAGGATAACAGCTCGTTTGTTTTCGTCGTCAAAGGTAACAAGGTCGAGCAGCGAACGATCCGGACGGGTGAAGAATCGGGTGATGCTTACGTCGTGCTCGACGGATTGAGCGGCAGTGAAACTGTTGCCGTCACAGGCGCGGATAAGTTACGCGATGGAGATCGTGTGAAAGTCCAATAGTTGAGGATGAAAACTATGTCTGAACCGATAGTGCGTGTTCGCAATGTGAGTAAGCGATTCAATCGCGACGGATTTGAGATCGTCGCTTTGGACCAGGTTGATCTCGAGTTGTATGAGGGAGATTTTCTGGCGTTGATGGGCCCGAGCGGATCCGGCAAATCGACGCTCCTGAATCTTCTGGCGGGGATCGATCGACCGACACAGGGCGAAGTCGAAGTTATGGGAACCAATCTGACGAGGATGACAGAGAGTCAGTTGGCCGCCTGGCGCAATATTCACATCGGCTACATCTTTCAGACTTTCAACCTCGTGCCCGTTCTGACGGCGTTTGAAAACGTCGAGCTGCCGTTGTTGCTGACGAAGCTCTCGAAGGCGGAGCGCCGGAAGAACGTCGAGACGGCGCTGGACCTCGTGGGCCTTAGTGAACGCATGCATCATCAGCCACGCCAGCTATCGGGTGGTCAGGAGCAGCGCGTTGCGATTGCACGCGCGATCGTGACGGATCCCGATCTGATTCTCGCCGACGAGCCAACCGGAAACCTCGACGCGCGTTCCGGCGAAGAGATCCTGCAAATCCTTTCGACTCTGAACCGTGAGTTGAAGAAGACCATCATGCTCGTGACGCACGATCCTCACGCCGCGAGTTTCGCGTCAGACCAGCGGCACCTGGAAAAAGGACTATTAACTGAGGTTCTAAACGAAATCCATCCACCGATTACACAGAAAATATCCGTGTAATCTGTGGCAAAATATCTCGTATGAATCGATTTCCCCCTCCCCTCCCCCGCAGCCATCGTGCTGTGCTTGTAGTGGGAATCGTCTGTCTGTTGACGAGTTTCGCCGGCGAAATTTCTGAAAAGACTGCTGCGCGGAGCGCGGACGCAACGACCAGGGCCAGGCTTGCTCAGAGCTTCGGCAACTTGCCGCTCAGCTTCGAGATCAACAAGGGCCAGGTCGAGCAAGCAGTCAAGTTTCTTTCGCGTGGACCAGGTTACGTTCTTTTTCTTACACCCGCTGAAGCCGTCCTTGCACTTCATAAACCTCGCAACGAATCGCAAGTACGCGAAGGTTCAGTACTCAGACTGAAGATGATCGGTACGAACAGCGCGCCGGGCGTGGAAGGTCAGGACGAGCTGCTCGGAAAGGTCAATTACTTCATCGGCAACAACCCCGATAAATGGCGCCGCGACATTCCCACCTACCGCAAAGTTCATTACAAAGAGATCTACCCTGGCGTCGACATGGTCTACTACGGCAACCAGGGCCAACTCGAATACGACTTTGTAGTCGCCCCCGGCGCTAATCCAAAAGTCATAAAGTTCAGAGTCGAAGGCCCGACGCGGATCCGCGTCGATGAAGAGGGCAACTTACAACTCGCGCTGAACGACGGCGAAGTTCGCTTGCACAAGCCGTTGATCTATCAGATCGCAGCCGAAGGTGAGCGGCGCGATGTAAAAGGCGCGTACGTGGTCAACGGGAACGAGATCAGTTTCAAAGTGCGCGGTTTTGATGCGAAGAAGCCGCTGGTCATCGATCCCGTACTCTCATACTCAACTTTCCTCGGCGCTGGTGGTAACGAAAATGCATTCGGTATCGCGGTCGATTCTCAAGGCAACGCATACGTGACAGGCGTCACCGATGTCGGCGCGTTCCCAACAACGCCCGGAGCTTTCCGCACGACGGCATTCGGTGGCGCATTCGTCAGCAAGCTCGACTCAACCGGCAGCAACCTGGTCTACTCTACATATCTCAGCAGCGGCAATTCCGGCAGCTCCATCGGGAATGCCATCGCCGTAGACGCGGCCGGTAATGCTCACGTCACAGGGTTCACGACGGGCAACGACTTCCCGACCGTAAACGCCTTAAAAACGACGGGAAACTTTTTCAAGACTACTAACGCGGCCGTTAGTTGGAACAATAACAACATCAGTCTTACAGGCGATGTAAACAAAGTCGCCATCGCCGCGAACGCTCCATTCACCCTTTATGCCGGCGGTCCCACCGGACCTCACCGCAGCACTGACGGCGGAGAAACGTGGATTAAGACGGCGAATACAGGTTTACCCGGCTTCCCGTTTCCCACCGCGCTCGCCGTCGATCCAACTAACTCATTGACCGTTTACGCCGGATTCATAAATGGTGGTCTATTCAAAACGACTAACGGCGGCGCCAATTGGACCGCGCTTACGATACCTATAAACGGCGCGGTTGTTTTTTCGATCGTGTTTGATCCTGCAACGCCCTCCACGATGTATGTGGGTTCAGGCAACGGTGTATTCAAGACTACGGACGGCGGAGGCACCTGGACGCCGCTTAACAATTTCGGTCTTCCCGGTGTTCCGAATGTGCGCGCGCTCGCGATCGATCCTTCGAGCACTACGACGATGTACGCCGGCACATTCGGAAGCGGTTTCTTCAAGACGACGAACGGCGGTACGAGTTGGACCGCGATGAACAACGGCATGGGTGGAAACAGTCCCACCTTCGTAAATGCCATCGCGATCGATCCCTCCAATTCCGCGACGATTTATACGGGCCACGGTTCTTCAGGTTTTAGTGGCAGTATCAACAAGAGTACGAACGGCGCGGGTTCGTGGTCGCCCGTCAACACTGGCGTGCCGAACTTCGAAGTCACGGCGATCGTGGCGACCACTTCCGCCGTCTACGCCGCGACAGCCGGCGGCGGCGTTATCAAAACTACAAATGGCGGTGCTTCGTGGTCCAACGCAAATAGCGGTCTGTGGCAGGGTAACGTTCGCACTCTCGTCGTCAATCCTTTTGATTCGACGACTCTGTTTGCCGGCAGCAGCGGGTCGAATTCTTCTTCGGATGCGTTTGTTACGAAACTAAATTCTTCGGGTAACGGACTTTTGTTTTCGACTCTTCTAGGTGGAAGTCTTGACGAACAGGGCCATGGCATTGCGATTGACGGCACTGGCAACATCTACGTCGCCGGCCGAACCACATCGACAAACTTTCCCGCTGTGAATGCGATTCAGTCCGCTCCGGGTGCGACGGACGATTGCACAAACGGATTTGTAAGTAAGATCAATCCAGCGACGCCGGCTTACGTCTTTTCGACGTACCTCGGTGGCGCCCGGTGTGATATTGCTTTCAGCATTGCTGCGGATGCGTCGGGCAATTCGTACGTGACAGGGCAGACCAGTTCCGTCGACTTTCCCACTCTCAATGCTTTTCAGGCAAATAAACTCGGCGATCAGTTCAGTACAGATGCATTTGTCTCGAAGCTCTCGAGCACCGGCTCGCTCTCTTATTCAACATTTATCGGCGGTAACTCTAGTGACAGCGGTCTCGGTATCGCAGTCGACGCTTCGGGGAACGCGTATATCACGGGCAGCACTGGCTCCTCGAATTACCCGACTCAGAATCCGATTCAACCAGCCAACCCGGCCGACTTTCTCGGCGACGCGTTTGTAACGAAACTCAATACCCAGGGTTCTGCACTGGTCTACTCGACATATCTGGGTGGCGGGAACGCTGACGTAGGTCGCGGAATCGCCGTCGATGCGAATGGCAATGCTTATGTAGCGGGGTTTACGAACTCCCTGGACTTCCCGCTTGTTGCAGGCGCGTTACATACAAAGAGTGCGTTGTTCAAGAGCATCGATGGTGCAGCAAACTGGAGTAACGATAATTACGGCCTGGGTTTCGGCGTCGCGAATATCGCAGTTCACCCGGCGCAGACCTCGATACTCTACGCGGGCACGCAGGTGGGTGTTTACAAGAGCACGAACGGCGGTAGAACATGGACCGCAAAGAACAATGGGCTGAATAATAGTAAGAACATCATTGCCATAATCATCGATCCGGTAACGCCGTCCACGATCTACGCGGCCACGGACGCGTTCGGCGCTAGCGCTATCTACAAGAGTACGGATGGTGGCGACAGTTGGAACCTGCGCATGACGGGAATGAGCAACGTCAGCCTGTTCAGTTTGGCGATCGATCCGGTAACGCCCACGACGCTTTACGCAGGAGTCGCCGGTAGTCCATCACTGTTCAAAACTACAAACGGAGCCGATAACTGGGGGCCGGCTGGGAATGCTCCTCCTTTCTTCTCTCCGGTTTCGATCGCAGTCGATCCTCAAACACCGTCGACGCTCTTTGTTGCGGAGTCGTCGAGCGCCGGCGGTATTTTCAGGAGTACCGATTCTGGAAGTACGTGGGAAAGCGTCGGTTTGGCAACGACGGGTGCACAGGGTCTGTTCGTTGGAGTTAGTCCGATTACAGCGAACCTGCTGTATGCAGTGACGAACGGCGGTGGAATATTTAAGAGCGTGGACGGAGGTAATAACTGGACTCCACTCCGATCTGGCTTTGGCAGAATCGTTTTCGATCCGGTAAGTGCCACGACCCTCTATTTCGTCTCATCCGTCGAGGGGATACTGAAGAGTACAAACGGTGGCCAAACCTGGACCACGGTGAATAAAGGGCTAACTCACCCGGTCGTGATTGGGCTTGCGATCGATCCTGTTAGACCTTCGACGTTGTACACTGCGGTTGCTGCCACGAATGATGACGACGCGTTTGTCACCAAAATCAATGCGGCCGGCAGTGCGTTGATTTATTCAACGTTCCTCGGCGGCATTCCCGCAGCCGGAGATTCACTCAACGTCAACGACGAGGCTTTTGGGATCGCGATCGATTCCAGCGGCAATGCGTACGTCACCGGGATGGCGCGCTCGCCGGGTTTTCAAACCACTCCCAATTCGTATCAACCTTTTAATCGCGGCTTTTCGGATGCGTTCATCGCAAAGCTCTCGCCGTCGTACATCATTAGCGGTCAGGTGTTGGAGTTAGGCCTCACACCGGTTTTCGGAGCCGAGGTGATTTTGAATGACGGCACGTCGCTGATTCAGGTCATAACTCAAAGCGATGGGTCTTACGAGTTTTCGCGTTTGCGCGAAGGCGGAAGTTACACCGTAAGCGCAAGCAAGCCTCACTTCACGATGACGCCTGTGAGTCAGACCTTTAACAACCTGACCAGCGATCAGGTTCTTAACTTCAATGCACTCATTTCTGACTCACCGTTCTATACGATCAGCGGCCAGGTAACTGATAACGGTGTGGGATTAGCAGGCGTCACGGTGACGCTCAGCGGATCGCAGACTGGATTGAGAACTACCGACAGCAATGGCAATTATTCATTTGAGCTCATCGTCGGCGGCAACTACACCGTAACACCCTCACTACTCGGCTTCACGTTTGGTCCAGCAAGCCAGACGTTCAACGGCTTGAGCAGTCCGCAAACAGCAAACTTCACGGCGACGCGCCAGAGTTTCGTCGTGACGAATGCAAACAACCACGGAACCGGATCGCTGCGCGAGGCGATGACGAATGCGAACGCCACGCCCGGTCTCGATACGATTGTCTTCAACATTCCCGGACCTGGCGTGAAGGTCATTAACTTGCAAGTCGCGTTACCGGAAATCACCGATCCGGTCGTGATCGACGGGTCGACTCAACCGGGTTATGCCGGTGCACCACTGGTTGAAATCAATGGGTCGCAATCCAGTACCGGCGGCGGTTTAGTGATCAAAGCCGGCGGTACCACCATCCGCGGCCTCGCGATCAATCGCTTCCCGGATATTGGAATTTTCGTGAGGCTGGCTAATAACAACGTCATTCAGGGCAATTACATCGGTCTCGACGGCAACGGAGTTGGCCCACAGTTTAGTAATCGGAGCGGAATACTTCTGTCAGAATCGTCAAACAACCTGATCGGAGGAACGACTGCCGCTGCACGCAACGTTATTTCGGGAAATGGATTTCAGGGGATTTCAATCATCGGCGACAACAACCTCGTTCAAGGCAACTTCATCGGTACGAATCCAGCGGGCACAGCCGCAATTCCAAACGGCATAGATGGAATCGAGGTTTCGGGTACTAACAATCTGATCGGAGGCACTACGCCGGGAGCCGGTAACCTGATCTCCGGAAACCAGAGAGGACTCACCATCCGCGGCCCGGGAAATACGGTCCAGGGAAACCTGATTGGAACAGACGTCACCGGCACGAAGAAGGTCGGAAACCTGACCGGCGTAGATGCGCGGGCCGAGAACACACTGATAGGTGGTAAAACACCCGGCGCTAGAAACATTATTTCAGGTAATGACAGCGACGGCCTGTCGTTCGGCGGGAACGGCAGCAAGTTGCAGGGCAATTTTATCGGAACCGATATCACCGGTACTTTGGCCCTGGGCAACGGCAGCAGCGGTGTTGTCGCCGGCGATAACGCATTGATCGGTGGAACCGAGCCTGAGGCGCGAAACATCATTTCAGGAAACGCCGTCACCACTGGATTCGGAAATATCTCGATCGGTTCGAACAGCTCCGGATCCGGAGCTATAGTCCAGGGGAACTACATCGGCACTGACGTCACCGGCACTCGCGCGCTCGCCAACTCGTTCGCCGGCATCACGATTTCCAGTGTGAACAACACGATCGGAGGAACGGCGCCGGGAGCGGGGAACGTCATCTCCGGCAATCGCACGGGAATACAACTCGGTGGCTTCATATCGATTAACCTGACCGGCAACACCATTCAGGGAAACCTGATCGGATTGAACGCACTCGGCACTGCGCAACTGCCGAACACTCAGAGTGGCATCGCTCTCTCGGATGCATCAAACAACGTGATTGGCGGTACACAGAACGGAGCCGCTAACGTGATCGCTTTCAATGGTGCACCGGGCGTGGTGGTCTTCTCCGGCACCGGCAATTCGATTCGAGGCAACGCCATTTTTTCAAACAACGGCCTGGGAATAGATCTGGCGACGCCGGCCTTTCCGCAAACTGCGAATGGCGTGACTCCGAACGATCCGAACGATCCGGACGCTGGTCCAAACAACCTTCAGAACTTTCCTGTGTTGACGTCCGTGATGTCGCTCGGCAACAGCACGACGATTCAGGGAACTTTGAATTCGACGCCGAGCACTGCATTCCAGATCGATTTCTACTCGAACGCTGCTTTGGACCCGTCAGGAAACGGCGAAGGCGCGCAGTTCCTCGGCACGACGTCCGTAAGCACTGACGTTAACGGCAACGCGGCGATCAATATTATTTTACCCGTGGCATTGGGAGCAGGGCGCATCGTTACGGCAGCCGCGACCGATCCAAACGGAAACACCTCGGAGTTCTCGACGGGTGACGCGACCGGCGCGACGGGAAGCGTGCAGTTCAGTGTCAGTTCAATTCAGGTGATCGAAGACGTTGGTATGGCAACTGTCACTGTTCTGCGCACGGGTGGAAGTGCGGGGACGCTGACGGTTGATTACGCAACAGCCGACGGCACAGCGACTGCCGGTCAGGATTACACCGCCACGTCCGGCACGCTCACGTTCAATGGCGGCGAGACAAGCAAGACTTTCCAGATTCCGATTACCGACGATGTTCCGACCGAGCCCGACGAAACCTTCACGGTCACGTTGAGTAACACTGCGAGTCTCGACATCTTGGGCGCACCCAGCACCTTGCTTGTTACAGTTCAGGACCGAACCACCGTCCCTGCATTGTTCCTTCCAGACGGGTTCGTCACTGAAGGGGGTCCGGGAACGACGACAGACATGTTGTTCACGCTGAACCTGACAGCGGCGACCGGGCGGACCGTGACTGTTAACTTTGCGACGTCGAATGGGACCGCGTTCGGTGGAGCGAGTTGTAGTACCCGCGGCGTGGACTACGAATCGAAGTCAGGCACGTTTACGATTCAGCCCGGCACTACGTCACTTACTATTCCCGTTAGAATCTGCGGCGACACGAACGCGGAAGCGAATGAGTTGTTGCTGATTAGTTTGTCGAATCCTTCCAACGCGTCGATCATTCAGGCTGGAGCGTTCGGCACGATTGTGAATGACGACGTGCTCCAACTGGTGCTCGAAGAGTCAGGTCCGACTGTGACACAGGCGGCAGCGCTCGATGCACTGTTGCTAAGGAGAGATCCGTTCAGCATCGTCGGCGTGCCCGACTGGTGGCCCAACGCGACTGACAAGAACACGCGCGTGATTCTCTTCGCGAAGAATCTGGAGCTGAATCCCGGTGAATCACCTCTTGCGATCATCGTCAGGATCATAGGTCTGAATAACCAAGTCTTCGACGTGCCCGCGGAAAGTGTGGAGCCGATACACAATTTCGAGTTCACGCAGGTAGTGATAAGGTTACCGAACAACGTGCCTGTGGGTACTCGCTTCGTGACGATCAGAGCCCATGGACGCGCCAGCAATGCCGGAACGATCAGGGTACAGTAGCCACAAAAAAGCACAAAAGGAACAAAAAGATTGATAAAAACATGCGACTTGAAACCACATTCATTTGTGTGCTTTATGTGCCTTTTTGTGGCCTAAATTAGAGGTTTAATCATGGACTTGTCAGACATCAAACGGCTTTTCAGTTATACCGAGTGGGCCAACGATCTCGCGATGGAGGCAGCGAGCAAACTGCCCGATGATGTTCTCCGCAAAGACGTCGGCATTAGTCACAAATCGATCCTTGGAACGTTGCTGCACATGGCCGGCGCCGAATGGATCTGGTTGGAGCGGTGGCATGGACGCTCGCCGGCCAAAGCTGAGGCGTGGTCGCTGTGGACCACTGACTCGTGCGCGGATCTCGCAACGCTGAAAGAGCGCTGGTCCAATCTCATCGATCAGCGCACGCGGTATGTTTCTGAACTGGACGACGCGATACTGGACGTGGAGCTGCCATTCAAACTTCTCAGCGGCGATCCCAGCTCGATGCGGCTGAGCGATCAGATGCAGCACGTGGGCAATCACGCAACACTGCATCGCGGACAGGTTGTCGGCATGATTCGCCAGTTGGGAATCGAGCCACCGCCGACTGATTTGATCTTCTATCTCCGCCGTGAAATCTCACCCAAATAGATTAGCAGCGTGCGTGCTTTTTGTGCTTTTTTGTGGCTCTGCGCACATGAACTCACAAGACACCCGTCCTGATTACAAGAACCCGCGTCTTCCCATCGAACGGCGCGTCGCCGACCTGCTTTCGAGAATGACTCTCGAAGAAAAGATCGCGCAGTTGACGTGTCTCTGGAACAGCCGGCCGCAAGTAAACCCGCCAACAAACTTCGAGACGGATCGTGGTGACTTCTCTCCCGAGAAGGCCGCGGAAGTCATGAAATATGGCATCGGTCAGATTGCGCGCCAGCGCGAACAAAAAGATCCGCGCCAGGGCGCGATCTTTGCCAACGCCGTTCAGAAGTGGTTGATCGAGAACACGCGACTCGGTATCCCCGCGATTCTTCACGACGAAATACTTCACGGGCACATGGCCAGAGGCAGCACGAGTTTTCCTCAGCCCATCGCGCTTGCTACCACGTGGGATCCGGAGTTCATCGCGAAGGTGTTCACGGCTGGAGCATTGGAGACGCGAGCTCGCGGCAGTCATCAGGTGCTTGGACCAAACCTGGACCTTGGCCGCGAACCGCGCTGGGGTCGCACTGAAGAGACATACGGCGAAGATCCTTATCTCACTTCACGGATGGCCGTGGCGATTGTCAAAGCATTGCAGGGACCAGGACCCGGCATAGACCAGGATCACGTCATCGCCACTGCAAAACACTTCGCCGTACACGGCCAGCCTGAAAGCGGCACGAACATCGCACCCGCGAATTATTCAGAACGCGTGATTCGCGAATATTTCCTTCCCAGTTTCAAAGCTGCCGTCACGGAAGGCGGCATCATGAGCGTGATGCCGTCTTACAACGAGGTCGACGGCGTTCCGTCTCATGCGAACAAGTGGCTGCTGCAAAAAATTTTGCGCGAGGAATGGGGATTCAAAGGTCACGTCGTCTCTGATTATTACGCGATTCCGCAGTTGATGGATCTGCATCACATCGCTTCAGACAAACCGGCCACCGCGAAACTCGCGATCGAAGCCGGCGTCGATACCGAACTTCCCGATCCAGATGCTTTCCCCACGCTTTTACAGTTAGTAAAGGACGGGCAGGTTTCTATCGTAACGATCGATCGCGCAGTCGCGCGGAATCTGCGCGCGAAGTTTCTGCTGGGATTGTTTGAGAATCCATACGTCGACGTGGAGCGCGCCGCGCGAGTTACGAATTCCAGTGAGCACAGGGCGCTGGCTGCTGAGGCGGCGCGCAGATCGCTCACGCTGCTGAAAAACGAAAACAACCTCTTGCCGCTCGACCGCAATGCGCTGAAGTCGATCGCAGTGATTGGCCCAAACGCTGCCGGCGTGCATCTCGGCGGTTACAGCGACGATCCCGGACGCGGCGTGAGCGTGTTGCAGGGTATAAAAGACAAGGTGGGCGAGAGGATCAAAGTCTTGTACGCCGAAGGATGCAAGATAACCAAAGAAGGTGGCAACTGGTTTGCCGATACAGCTCATCTCGCCGATCCGGCGGATGATCAAAAACTGATCGACGAAGCAGTGCAGGTTGCAAAGACTGCTGACGTCGCTCTTCTCGTCCTCGGTGGCAACGAAGACACGAACAAAGAGGGTTGGGCCGACACGCATCTCGGAGATCGCGATAGTCTCGAGCTGATTGGACGTCAGAACGATCTCGTAAGAGCGATCCTCGGAACAGGTAAACCGGCGATCGTCGTACTCATCAACAGTGGACCACTATCGATCAACTACGTTGCGGAGAAGGTGCCGGCAATACTCGAAGGGTTCTACCTGGGCCAGGAAACCGGCGTCGGCGTCGCCGATGTTTTGTTTGGCGATTACAATCCTGCGGGCAAGCTCACGATCAGCTTTCCGCGTTCGGTCGGGCAGTTGCCGCTCTACTACAATCGCAAGCCGACGGCACGGCGAGGTTATCTCTTCGCGAACAAGGAGCCGCTGTTTCCGTTCGGCTTTGGTCTGAGCTACACGACGTTCGCATACTCCGATTTGAAACTTAATCCCGCAAGGATCGGAGT
>DATNCH010000219.1:0-37285 GCA_035571655.1 Pyrinomonadaceae bacterium | reverse complement strand
CGTTAGTATGGCTAGGGCCGTTATGGTCCGTCCTCACGACAATCTTTCCCAAGTTGGCCTGCCTCAGCGAATTATGGAGAAAACAATGTCGAGAATGCCCATTAGATTCTGTTTACTTACGCTTTGCCTGATGGTTTCGAGCACAGCGGCAATTGCTCAAGCGCCACTGGCTAAAGCTGGTGCCCCCGCCGCTCCTGCGGTCGAAAGCGACCGGTCCCGCGATGGCCTGATTGGTCCTGTGCGGCGCGTTCGGACCGAAGTCGCCAAGATGGTTAGCGCGGATGGCCGCGCGGCCGAGGGCAAACACGTGCTGGTTGAAGTAGTCTCCTACGACATCAAGGGAAACAAGGTCGAAAACCAGTACTACCCGATTCCCGGCGCTACGTTGACCGGCAAGGAAGTCTACAAGTACGACGAGAAGGGAAACATCAGCGAGATGACCATGCTCAACGCGGATGGATCGCTGTTGAGCAAGGAAATCTACAAGTATGAGTTCGACTTTCTCGGCAACTGGAGCAAGATGACGACGTCCGTTGCCGTGGTTGATTCGCGCGGCATCACTTTCGAGCCAAGCGAAGTGACCTACCGCTCCATCATGTATTACCTTGACGAGAACATGGTGAAGATGGTCACACCCGGCGCGGCGCCAACGGCGCCAACGACGCCAACGACGACTCCACAGCCAGCGTCGGCTGCACCTGAAAGCAAGCCCGTGACGGAGCCAAAACCGGCGGCGACTAACAAACGCGACAAAGGAAAGACGACGCCAGTGACAGTCGCTCCGCAGTTACCGTCAGCGTCTGCGAATGCCGTCAAAATGGTTTCTGGTCCGGTCGATCTCAAAACTCCCGTTGTGAGTCCTGACACCCAGGTTCCTCTCGTAGTCATCGATGAACCTCCGCCGGCTCCTGGACCACGTCCGATACTCAAGCCAATCTCGGGTGGCGTTCTCAACGGCACTGCGATCGCTCTGCCGCCGCCAACCTATCCAGAGACTGCGAGACGAATGCGGACGCAGGGCACGGTCATTGTCGAGGTAGTCCTGGACGAAAGCGGCAAGGTGGTTTCGGCGAATGCGACGAGTGGTCCACCAATGCTTCGCGACGCGGCAGTGCAAGCAGCTCTCAAAGCAAGGTTTTCCCCCACTAAGCTTTCGGGCCAACCGGTGAAGGTTTCCGGTGTCATCAACTACAAGTTTGCTTTGGCTCCGTAAACCCTCCTTCGATGGCGCGCCGGAAGGGCGCGCCATTCTCTCCCTTTTTCCAACCAAACTGCTCCTAGAAGGGACTAGTTCTCATGGCATTAACTGGACACCTCAGCGACCTTTCACTTTCCGAACTGATCGAGTTTTTCTGCAATCAACGAAAGAGCGGCCGTCTCAAAGTCTTGTACCCAAAAGGTCCAGGATATTTTTACTTGCACGCCGGCTCAGTAGTTGACGCGCGCATCGGCGTGCTTCATGGAATCGAAGCGGTTTACTACGCGTTGACGCTTCCGAATGCGGAGTTTGAATTTAGCGTTGACGCCGAGGCAAATCAGCGCACGATCAACCAACCGTGGACGCAGGTAGTGCTCGAGGGTTTGCGGCGATTGGATGAGAATATCGCGCCGGGTGTCGCGTTTCCGCCGGATTACGTTGCGGAACCGGATGAGCTCGCGACTGCTCCCGTTGAATCGAGTTCAGAGGTCGAGAGATCTTTCGCGCCGGCTTTTCTGTCTTTCGGGAAGGAATCGATGAGCCGTCGTAAACCGCTCTTCATCGGAGCGATTGTTGTGGCGGTTCTTGGAAGCGTAGCTGTGATTGGAGTGCCGGCTGGTTGGTACCGCAGCAAGCAAGCGGCAGCAGCGCCCGCGGCAGAGACTGTTACGCAGGCTCCAGCTCCGCAGAACACTCAAGCCGAGACTCCGGCGCAACCGCTGGCTACGACAGAAACGCAACCAACTGCTGAAGACCCGGAAGTCGCAGCGCGTCGCCAGCGTGAACGCGAGAAAAAAGCGCGAGAACTAGCTGCCAGGAATGCAGAGAATCCAACTACTCCAGTTCCGCAGCCAGAGGGCGTGAAGCCTGGCGCGAAACGCGTTGTTGTTACCGTGACGTATGACGAATCAGGACGAGTGACGCAGGCGTCGGGAGGCGATGCGAATGCGTTGAGGATTGCGCGCCAGAAGCGCTTCCCACCGGGGAAGGGTGGATCCGCGACCATCTCCATCCCGCTCAATTAAGGCCACAAAAGGCACACAAACAGTTCTGTTTTCTTGTGTGCATTTTGTGCCTTTTTGTGGCTTAGATCAATCCCGCGATTCCAAGCACGACCAAAAGCCCGCGCTTCAATCCCATATCTCTGCCGCGTGGGTCGTACCATTCATCGAGCGTGTGAGAGAAGCCGGAGGTGCCTCCCGCGCCTAGTGTAATGGCGGGAATGCCGAGCGAGATGGGAAGATTCGAATCCGTCGAAGACTGATCCAGACGAGCTTCGTATCCAAGCGTCCTCGTCGCTTCAATCGCCAGTTCGACCAGTGGTGAATCTGCGGGAGTCTCGCCTGACGGTCTTTCACCGATCAAGTCGACTCTGACTTTTAGTTCCGGATCGCCCGCCCGTCTCTTCTCGTTCTCTTCATCAGCAGCATCTTTCATCGCACGACGGAAAAACGCATCCAACCGGTGCAATTCCGCCTCCGCCGTGGAACGCAGATCGACTTCCATCGTCGCTTTGCCGGGAATGGCATTGACACTCGTTCCGCCTTCGATGCGTCCGACGTTGAAGGTCGTACGCGGCTCTTTCGGAACGGGATACGCGGCCAGTCTCGAGATCGCGCGACCGAGTGCGTGTACAGGATTCGGAACACCAAAGTCGCCCCAGGAGTGTCCACCCGGACCGGAGATCGCAACGCGATAGCGGCGCGATCCGAGTGCGCGGTTCGTAATCCGATCGACTCCTGGTCCATCGAAACTCAAAAACGCATCGACCTCTGACGCCCAGCGACCTTTGGTCAGGAGATGTCGCACGCCTCGCAGATTTCCTTCGCCTTCTTCGCCGACTGTTCCAACAAACAGGATCGAACCCTCGGTGCGAATGCACTCAGTTTGAATTGCCTGTGCGAGGGCAATCAGGGCTACGAGACCGCAGCCATCGTCTGCGATTCCGGGTGCGAGCAATCTGTGTTCGCGCTTGACCACGGTGAAATCGGTGTCTGTCGCAAACACCGTGTCGAGATGCGCGCTGACGACTATCAGCGGCGATCGGGAAGCGCCTTCGATCAATCCGAGGCAGTTGCCCTCTTCGTCGATCTCCACCTCGGTCAGTCCGAGGCTTGTAAACTTTTTACTGAGATACTCTGCACGCTCGCGTTCACCGAAAGGACTCGCAGGGATGGAACAGATGCGGATCTGCTCCTCGGTGATCGCGTCTGCGTTCTGCTCGAAGAAACGAAAGGCACTCGCGACTCCAGCCGACGAGAGAAGTTTAGCCACGGATTTCACGGACAAATCACGGATCTCATCCGTGATTTGTCCGTGAAATCCGTGGCTAAACTCATATCTCATAACAACTCCATAATCTCGCTCTCTTCGAGCACGCCGCTGGCCGACTTTGCATGTTCGTAGATCCGATTGACGCGACTCTCGCTCGGTTCGAGCCCACGCTTCTCGAGCCAGTAGATCACGTTTGACTTACCACTCATCGGACCAATCTCAATCACTTGTTCCAGTCCAAACTCACCCGCTGGCACACCCGAGTAAACGATATCAGCCAGTCGCTGATCGCCTTTTTTATAACTCTTGATAACAGCCGCTGCATGAACACCCGTCGCAGTGCGAAACGCATCGCGACCAAAAACGGGATAATTCAACGGAACATTCCAGCGACACGCGCGCGCCGCTGTTTGGCAGTACTCGCCGAGCCGCGAAAGATCGTTATCGATCCAACCGAGAAGCTTCAGATTTACGAGAAGCTGGTCCAGCGGCGTGTTACCCACTCTCTCGCCGATTCCGAGAGCCGAGCCGTGAAGCTGGTCCGCGCCGCCCTGAATCGCTGCGATCGAATTGATGACGCCCAAGCCTCGATCCTGATGGCCGTGCCAGTCGAGCCTGATGCCGCCACCCTGTCCTTCGATGATGCTCTTCACGAATCGCACAACCGCGCGCGCACCGTCAGGCGTGGAGTGTCCGACCGTGTCGCAAACACAAACAGCTTTCGCTCCACATCGAATCGCAGTCGTGTAAAGCGCGCGAATCGTTTCGGGTTTGGCGCGCGTCGTATCCTCCGTGACGTACATCACGGGCAGTCCCTGGCTCACGGCAAAAGACACGGCCTCCTCTGTCATCTGCAACAACTTGTCGAGCGTCCAGTCTTCGGCAAAAAAGCGAACCGACGAAGAACCGATGAACGTGCAGGCCTCGATCGGAATACCGGCGCGTTGCGAGATCTCAACGATGGGTACGATGTCGTTGCGATGAGTTCGAGCGGCGCAGTTTGGTCGAATTTTGAGTTTCTTCTCGGCGATCTCGAGTGCGAGTCGCTCGACTCCGGCCGCATGAGTGCCGCCGGCGCCGGGCAGTCCGATGTCGGCAGTATCGATGCCGAGTGCTTCCATCAAGTGAAGCAGCTCGATTTTTTGTTCGACCGGAGGCTCGCAAACTGACGGCGACTGCAGCCCGTCGCGCAGTGTTTCATCGTCGATACCGATATGCCGGTTCGGCGCCGTTAGAGACGGCTCAATCGTATTCCAATCGTAAACTAACTCATCGATTGTCACTCGAGCACCTCCGGAAAGCTGTTCGTCGCAGTTAGTAGTATGGGATCGATTACAGCAACGCCAGAATTGAATGTCAAGAAGAGGCTTCTTGCTATTGATCTTCGTCTGAGCTAGTTTTATGCGGGCTTTCACCACATCGCGCGGCACACGTCTTATCGATCCTCAAGATCAGGGATCTAGAGCATAGTTGACCGACAACAAGGAACCATTTGATGCTTTGCTTGAGTGGCTGGACGCAGACCGCGAAACGGCCGCTCAACGCTACGAGGTGATCCGCGCCGGCCTGATACGCATGTTTATTTCCAACGGGCTTAGCGACGCGGAGCATTATGCGGATGAGACGATCGATCGAGTGATGAAGCGACTGCCGGAGATTAAAGAGACCTACGTCGGAGATCCGGTCAAATACTTCCACGGCGTCGCGCGCAATGTCATTCGCGAGGCGCGGCGACGGAAGGAAGTCTTGATCGACATCGTGCCGGACCGTTTCCTGCAGGAGCCGTACAAAAGCGATGCTTCTGAATGCCTTTCACAGTGTTTGCGACTTTTGCCCCGTGACAAACAGGAATTCATCCTCGATTACCATTTGTACAAGGGACACGCGAAGATCGAGCATCACCGCGAGATGGCGGGTGAGCTTGCGATTACCGAAGGAGCCCTGCGAACCCGTGCGCACCATTTGCGCGTAACCCTCGAAAAATGCGTACTTGAGTGCATCGACCATTTTGGCAGGAACAAAACTCACGGCTCAAGCCATATATAGTAGCGGCATCGTGGGGGGGGTGGTAATCATAAATAGCAGCGAAAAAAACGAGGTAAAGGACTATCTCCTCGGCCAACTGGACGAGACTGACGCGGAGCGGATCGAGCTACGCCTGCTCTCAGACGCGGCTTTTGGCGAGGAATTTGACGTAATTGTCAATGAAATCACGGATGAGTACGTTGGCGACGAGCTGCACGCGGGCGACAGAAAACGTGTTCAAGAGTACTTTCTGAGATCGACTGAGCGTCAGAACAAGTTGCGGTTTGCGGGTGGACTGCTCGAACGCGCGGCTGTTGAGCGTGGCGGCGCGGCTCGGGTGCCGGTGCAACCGGGATTGATTGAGCGCGTACATGCGTTCTGGACAAGCCAGTCGCTCTTAACACGTTTTGCGACGACGTTCGCGGCGATTGTCATCGTTGCGGGCGTTTTGCTGTTGGCGATCCCGGGCACGCGTAACTCGGGCACATATGCCTTTGTCAACCTGTCGATTAGTAACTCCGACCGTGCGGCTGGATCGGAAATCAAGACGGTGCGACTCGAGCCAGGCAGTCCGGGAATTCGAATTGAGCTCAGCTTACCGGAGCAACTTCCGCCGTCGCAGAGTTACAGAGTCGAGTTGCGGGATGAAAAAGAGGTTGCGCGGAATCTGAAGATCGAGCAACAGACCGAAGCGAAGCTGGTGGTGGTTGTGCCGGCGAACGAGATCAGTCCCGGCAGTTATTTTGTTCGTCTCTATGCCGTGAGTCCCGACCGCACCGAGCAACGCATCCGCGGCAGCTACTTCTTCACTGTAAGATAAATCCGTACACAGATCTGTGCAATCTGTGCACGGATTCAAGTGCGGTCTCGACGGCGCCAGAAGCTCCAGGCGATTCCAGTCAACAACATCAATAACAATACGGCAGCGATGGATTTTTGAATGATGAGCGAGGCGACGCTATTCGCCGGCACTCCAATCGGTTGATTAAACTCGCCCTGCAGCGTAAAGCCCGCCCAGAAGTGTGGCGACTGCCAGTGTGGATCCTGTCTGAGCGTGTTCTGCGCGGCGCGCAAAGCCTCCGCGGGTCGCATTCCCTTTTGCAGCATGTTCTCGTAGAAGTGCTTCATCAAGTTTGCCGTCGCCTCGTCATCCACTTTCCACAAACTCGCCACAACGCTCGACGCTCCGGCATACATGAAACCGCGAGTCAAACCAATCAAACCTTCACCTCGAACGTCCTTGCCGAGTCCGGTGCGACAAGCGCTCAACACGACGAGATCCACCGGCGCTTGAAGACGATAGACGTCCTGCATCGTGATGAAACCCTTCTGCGGCCGGCCGGTTGCATCAACCATCGACAGAAAGAAACCCGAAAACTCCGGATTCTTCGGATCCAGCAACCCATGCGTCGCAAAATGCAGGATCGCATATTTCGAGAGGTCGGTTGTTTCGAGTATCTGCCGCGACGCGTCGAAGCCTCGCGCGACGAAAGATTCCGGCCCGGCGATGTCGCTGAGGTTCTTCAACTCGAGCTTGCTGTACGCGAGCGGTTGGATAACCGAAGGATCGAAAGTGTCGGCATTGATCTCAACGCTGCGCCACGCATGGCGCCACGGCTCGCTTACGTCTGTTGTTGCGACCGCCAGCAGCTCACCTGAATTCGAGTTTTTGTATTGCGCGTAATTCGAAGAAAACACCGGATCGCCAAAGGCCGCGAGAATTTTCGACCTCGGCCGGCGTTGCTGTTTCTCCTGCCGCAACTGTCCCAGGATCGACGCTGACGGAACGTTTATGACTTCATACTTTGAAATCAACGGCTCATTCGCCGGCGCCGAAGCACGCAGTAACTGAAACGGTATGTAGTTTAGCGAGCCGTCGGCAACCACGATGATTCGCGGCTTGTTTAGCGAGGAGGCGACAGGCTCGAGAACGAGTTTGCTCAGCGCAGCAGTGGCCTGGTCCAATTCAGTTTCGACGCTGGCGCCCGGCGGTGTCGACGACAAGCTATAGACTCGCTGAACCGCCTCATTGATTACTTTCTGTGCCGGTAATGCATAACTCTTAAATCCGTCACGGCTGACGACCCACGCATAACTGTTTTCCGTGCCGGCGCTATATTCAAGCAACACAGCGTCGTCATCACGAAGAATCGTTTCTTGAATGTGTCGCAAATCCCAGGCGGTGGGCTTACTGAGCTCATCGTAGGAAGGATAACGCGACCGGATCTCATCATTGACGGCGTTGTACTCACCTTCTAACTGCGCCGTCTCCGCTTCCAGTGCTTTTACCTGGTCTTGCGAATCTTTTTTAGCCAGAATGTTTATCTTGTCGTTCTCTTTGATTCTGAGTCTTTGTCGCAACGATCTTTGACGCGCCGCCAATTGAGGATCGACTCCCGGCGCCTGAACCGTGAGCAAGAGTTCAGAGAGAGTGCGGGCTCGGGCGAGCTCACTTGTCTCAAATGCACGGACCGCAAAACCTCGGGCCGGCTGCTTCTCGTGCTGTTTCATCAGACACTCGATGTAAGCCTCGTAACGGTCTTGTACAGTGGCCGAAAATGCAGTCATGAGATCCTGGCTGGTTGAGACGCGTCTCACGTTTTCAGTGACGTCAATCGACTGTTTCAAATAATCACTCGCGAGATCGTAGTTCTTTTGCTTTAGCTCGAGTTGGCCCAACGCGTAGTAAACGGCAGCTTGATTTACGCGATCCTGCAACCTGGTGAAACCATCCAACGCCTCCAGGTAGCTGGACTTCGCTCGGCCAACCAACCCTTGCCGATCGTACGCATGTCCTATCAGGCCTTGTACCCGATACATCTCCTTTGGGTTCTCGGCTTTCATGTAGATCTTGAGAGCTGATTCCAGGTCTTGAAGCCCCGCCTTGTACTCGCCCCGATCGATGTGGACCCTTCCCAGGTATTCCAGGGGCAGTGCCGCCTTCAGCGACTCCTTATCAACCTGGTCAAGTGATTTCTGAATGTAGATCGAGGCTTGGGTGAGATCGCCTTTAAGGTAGCACGCTCGCGCCAATCCCCAGGTCGCATAGCTCTCCGCCATAGAGTCCTGGGCTCGTTGGTAATAGTTCACCGCACGCTGGTACTGGTCAAAGCCCAATTCCGGTAAGCCATTTTCAAGAAACGCAGCCCCAAGACCTGACGCGATCTGCCCCATCTTCAGTGGTTCTGCGTCCTCGTCGAGCAATGCGTAAGCCTGACCGTAGTAATCAATCGAGCTTTGCCACTCTCCTTTGCGAAATTCGACAAAGCCCAGCAAAATCAGCGCTTCTGCTTCCTCCGCTTTGTTGGTCAAGCCGCGCCAAAGCTCCAACGCTTTCGAAAGATTCTCCGCGGCGGAGGTCAGGATGTTCTGCGCCATATAACACCGGCCAAGCTGTGCGTAGGCTCGTGCGCTGCCTTCTTTATCATCGAGACCTTGCCAGAGTGTGAGTGCTGCTTGAGCCGTCACGAGGGCTGTCGTTTGGTTCATTCGACTCTGCAGATCGCTGAGAGTCAGCAGTGTTTGCGCTTCGCCGAGCGGGTAGTTAACTTGCCTGCTGAGCGAGAGTGCTTTGTCGAGGGCCGTTTGCGCGAGAGTGTCCTGCTTTTCAAGGCTCAGGTACGCCGCTGCCGATCCATTTAAGCTATCGACTTCGACTTCGGCGTCAGGTGATTGGCGCAGCAGGTCGAGCGCCTGGAGGTGACTCGCAAGCGCAGCTTGCGGGTCGTTGAGGAGCATGTGAAGACCGCCGATGCGATTCAGATTACGAGCGGCGTCGAGATTTTGACCATTGCCGAGCGCAATCTGAACCGCTTCTTGCAGTTCCCGTAATAAACCTTTCCGGCCCGCTACAGTCGCAGGCTTTTCCGGCGTCGCAAATCCTGCCTGGAGCACGACAGCCCCGAGGTCAGCAGGAGGCCTCGGGGCGTTTGCTTCGAGCAGGTGAACGACTACAAGAAAAACCAGTAATGCTCCTGACAGTTTCATGTTTCCGTACGCCCGATTGGGATCGTCGTACCATCCAGAAAGTCTTCGTCCAGATGGATTCGCACCTTCTCACCCTTATCAGTCAGGATCTCCCCAGTAAAACTCGGGTAGTTTTTGATCTGACAATCGCAGACTACGCCTGAAGGATCATCTGGTCCATACTTACCCGTCGGATGATCGGGCCCAGGCTTCTGTAGCCGGCCATCTGCAGACAGTGCGTTCGCTCCGATTAGACCTATCAAAGCGAGAATCTTCTTCTTCAACTGAATTTCCTGCGTCTCTCCTTTTTGTACCGTGAAGCCCGTTTCCTCAGCGCGCGTTTTCCTCATGGTCTTTTCGAAGTAGACGTTCAGAAACTGTTTCCACTTAGTCTCTCTGCTTATCCGATACTCCGCATACTGCACGGAAAACAACTTGCCATCCACCGGTTTCGCCCACGGGAAGTAAATCGAGTGGCCATGGGAATATTGGAAGGCCGCACCACAAAACGATGAGAGATTGATCAGTTTGTGATTGCCCTTTTCCAGCACGGTAATGACGTCCTGGCAGGCTGAGTAAATATCCTGGAGACTTTGAATGGTGCTTAGATCCTCCGATCTCTCCTCACAACGTCTCCTCAGACAGAAGCAAAAATCGTAAAAGTCGACGTAGTCCTCGTTGTAAAAGCTTTGTGCGTCCCAGTGGGCCAGGAGGATGAGTTGTTTCGGCGTCGGGTTCTTATCCTGCAAGCCGGCTATGAGACTTTCTGCAAGCTGATCGATGGGATCTTTTGTTTCTCCGACTTTACTCAGATCGGTCAGGCACATATCAAAGGGATAGCCCGCCAGTTGAAAGTCGTAACTGTTGTATAAACAGTCGAAATACATTTTGTGGAGCATTTCTGTAATGCTGCGTGCGCCAAGCTCCAGGATCTCTTCGTTATCGCCGTTCCGCATGGTTTCGAAGTCGTCGACGATTGCGGAGATCCGTTTGTGATGATGTTGCGCTTCGTGAGCATATCGACCCATGGTTGTTACCGCTTCGTTGGGGATCTTCCCGCGAAGGAACGTTGAGCGCGCGGACCGGTCAACCGAATTGGAGTTACCGTTCTGAGACACATCCTCGTCCATTGCCTCCAGATCATCGAAAACCCGCGTCAGGATCTGCTTGTAAGGCAAGTTGCCGACATACATTGGCCCCTGTGAACCCAACATGTAGTTTGCAGCGCCTTTTAATTCATACGCGACCTCCATCGCACTCATCGAGCAACTATGAAGGGTGATCATCTCGACTTGACCGGGCTCACTGTCGGTTCCAACGTCGGCATTGAAACAACGTAATACTTGCCCCAGCTCGGTCAACGTCAACGCATGTCTGTTGGCGTGATTGTCGAGCAGAAGCGTGTCGTTTCCGACTACCTGGCCGTGGCCGAGAATGAAGAGCAGGTAATGTCGCGCGGGATATGATTCCCGACAGAAGCTGAGGAAGTTCGTCAGTGCTTCCTTTGGATCCTGCTCGCCTGACATAGCCGGGTACGGTTTGGGCGGATCAAACTTCACCCCTTTAGGCATTCCCTGCTCGACGTAGTCGGCGACCATTTTGCGAATGGGTTCGTCTTTTTCTCCCCAGAGTCGATCGAACACCAGGTCGCGAACGAACGGATCCTTGTGGGTAAATCCGGCTTCCTCCTTATGCCCTGGAAACCAGAATTTGTTCACGTGATGAACGTCAAAAACGTGGACGGGCGTATTGACTGCGTGAGGGTCGAACTGAGCAATCACGTTTGCTTGCGGATGGTATCCGGCTTCTTTTAGCGCTTTGAGCTGCGACACGATGGTCGAAGCGAGTGGGTTATCGCTGGCGAAATAAAACATCAGCGTCCATTCTTTGGTCTGCATTGTGAAAATCCTCCTTGGGCAATTGGGAGCAGAAATTAAGGAGAAGAAAAGATCGAGGATGCGCTGATCAGAGGTGCGACAGGCTATTCCTATGTTCTCCCGGTGTCAACAAGTTTATTAACCTCGAGCTCAATGTCTCTATTAGCTAATGTCAAAGAGTGACAAAATATGTCTCTGTGCAGGAAAGGAGAGCGGGTTTTGACGAAGTGCGGGACTCTGTTATAGCCTCTGTCGCAATTCCCGTTTGCCTGTCATACCAGAGGGCAGGAATCAGAAGAAAATCGTGGCAATCAAGACAATCGCCCTGGGGTCTGATCGCGCGGCAAAAATCATGGCCGTGCGCGCCAGTGTCGTACGCGTCGCGGCGATCGACCCGGATTGGGCCAATGCGAACGTGGTGGCGCGTCGCGTAGAGACCAGCATTCCCGCGATGCCGCTGACTGACTGGCAGTTGATGCAGGGAGCACGCGAACGTGCGTTGGCGGCGCGAGATTCGCTGAAGAGTCGCCGTCTCGAAGCGGATATTTATGTCGGGCTCGAGGGCGGGTTTCATTCAGTGTCGATCGAGGGTGAGTGGCATACGTTTCTACGCGGATGGGCCTACGCGACTGATGGAGAAAAGGGTGCTTTCGGCGCGGCGCCGTCGATTTCGGTGCCTGCTTACATTGTGAAGAATGTGGTTGAAGGCCGCCGTGAGCTCGGATCGGTAATGGACGAGGTCACGGGCGGGCGCGACATCCGGAGCAAACAAGGCGCCTGGGGCGTTTTGTCACGCGACCTGGTCACGCGTTCGATGAGTTTCGAAGTCGCGCTGATCGCCGCGTTTGCGCCGTTCTACAACCCGAAGCTTTACATTGAGTAGATGTTTTTGTGGCTAAAATGGATGAACTAGTGGCACAAGTGAATCATGATGAACCGCCGCCGCATTCGCGGAAGAATGCGGGGTGGGTGGAGGTGATTGCCGGATCGATGTTCTCCGGTAAATCAGAGGAACTAATCCGGCGTTTACGCCGCGCGAAGATCGCCCGGCAAAAGGTGCAGGTCTTCAAGCCGGAAATGGATTCCCGCTTCTCGGAAAACCAGATCGTGTCGCACTCCGAGATGCGTCACGAATCCGCAAACACTCGTTCGGCCGCCGAAGTGCTCGCTCAAATCGATCCTGACACAGAGGTCGTCGGTATCGACGAGGGACAGTTTTTCGATAACGAGTTGGTCGAAGTAGCAAACATACTCGCGCGGAGAGGTGTGCGCGTGATCATCGCCGGACTCGACCAGGATTACACGGGCAAACCCTTTGAACCAATGCCACAGCTTTTAGCCATCGCGGAATACATCACCAAGACTCACGCTATCTGCATGAAGTGTGGCCGGCCTGCGAACTATTCACAGCGGACCTTCCAATCCGAAGAACGTGTCGCGGTCGGCGCCTCGGACAAGTACGAAGCGCGTTGCCGGATGTGCTTCGTACCTCATGCCGACGCGCCGACGTTGCACGAAGACTAATTTTTGGGGTTTTTATTTAAGCGGAAGGAATAAGCTGCGGCTGGCTCAACGGTCTGCGAGGAAGTAATGCCTTCAACATTCACAATGTAGTCACCCGGACTTAGCTTTGTAGTGGGAACTTGCAACGTGAGGGTGTTGTGACGTGGTTTCAGCCCTTGTTGCTGCTGCACCACGTTACCTTCCGGTGTTTTCACTGTGACTCTGTAGGTTGGGTAGTCGCCTTCGTCGACCCGTAACGAAAGTCTTGCACGCCGGACCTGTGGACCAATCGTGAGTTCATTGCCTTTACCACCGCCACGACTCGCGCCTCCGATCAGGCTGAGAAAAGCCGTCGTCGATAAGCGTGGGCTGGTGTTTTGATTTTGTGAGCGGAGCTCGTCGATCAGTTCTTGTTGAGCAGCTTGCTGGTCGCGCGCTTGCTGGAGATCGGTGGCGAGTTGTTCGGTCCGCGATTTCTGATCCGCCATTCGCTGTTCTACTGCATGTTTCTGTTGTTCGGCGGCGTTAAGCTGAGCGAAAATCCTGTTTGACTGACTCCGCAGGTTAATCCAGAACAGAATCAACACAACGCTTCCCACCATGAGAATGATCAGGCTCGACGCGAATGCCACCTGCGGCGGGAAGAAAGCAGTTCCAAATACAGACTGCATCCAACCACCACGCGCCGGCTTAGTCGCAACCAGGACAGGCGCGGGCTGTTCAACAACATTTACTTTCGCGGCAGCGACTTTCTTCTTAAACAGTTTTGCGAATTCAACCCGTTCGCGCAGACTCGAACTGTTCGCAATCCGTCGCTCGAAATGAACGCGATCCTCAGCCGGAAGCTCGTCGCGGACGTAGCGATCGATCAACTCGTCTTCGAGTATTTCGATCTCGTCAAATTGGGCGTCGTCCGCGAAGAAACGCTCTTCCAACAGTGTTTTCTCCTCTTCGGACGAAAGTCCGAGTAAAAAACGTTTCATAACTTGTTCAGGGTCTGTCTGCCGCGACAAAGAAAACCCCCACCCCCCACTTATGAGTGGGATAAAATCGCTTTTATTTCACCTCTCGGCGCTTTGCAAGCAATTTATAATGCATTTCTCCAAAATTGTGCGTATTCGATGCGCCCGGATTCGGAGCGCGTTCGGCGGGATTCGCAGGCGATCGGCTAATTGTTGCCGCAACTCGATCTTTGCTCTGCGCTCCTCCTGGTAATAGTCAAGAATCAGGCTCCGGCTTTCGGGGGCCAATTTGTCCAGACACCGGTCGAAACAGACCTCCCGGGCTTCGGGTTCGATCGGCGCCGGTGGCTCTTCGGGAATTCTGTCACCGATTTCCTCGATGGGGACAAACTCTCGTTCCCGCTCTCTAATCTCTTCTTTTAAGACCATCCGCGCGACGCCGTAGATATAGCCGCGCAAGTTCTTGATCTCCTGGCCTTCGTCGATCCGGCGTGCAACACGGTCGAGAGTCTCATCGGCGTATTCATCGGGAGCCACGACTGATCTCCACTCGAAAAACCGCACCAGCTTGGTCCTGATCACCTCGAACTGCGCGCCCGCTTCGTTCCGATCCGAAGCCAAAGACACGAGGAGCTTGTCGAACGCCTGTTGCGTTATCGCGTATTTTCCGGCGGCAGATAGTCTTTTAGTAGGCGTGCCAGGGTCACGCTGTGCGTGAGGCTCTGGTTTCATGGGAGACAAGGCCTGTTAGAACTCCTTACGTCTGCGCTGCCGCTTTGCACAAAAAGTCGAGTCGAGATGGAAGTCTTTCCTCTGCGGCCCTCTGCGTATCTCTGCGTTCTCTGCGTTAATGGCCCTTTCAACGCAGAGAGCCGCAGAGATACGCAGAGGCCGCAGAGAAAACAAATCAGATTTGCCACTTTTTGTGCAAAGCCCTGGGCTGCTGCCAAAGAATCAACCAGGAAGGCGAATTATAGTTCACCCGCAGCGGGGACACTAATTCCATTCGCCCTGGATGATGAATCCAGCCCAATAAAATGGCGACTTCCAAGCCCTGTGTTTTGACATCTTCAACTGGGCCGCACGCAACGCAGCGGCCGGCTTCTTCTGATTCGTAAACATCTCCTGGTAAAAATACGACATGAATTGAGCAGTCGCGGCGTCGTCTACCTTCCAAAGACTCGCTACAACACGAGTCGCACCTGCGTACATAAAACCGCGAGTCAGGCCGATCAGCCCTTCGCCTTTGATCTCTTTTCCGAGTCCCGTCTGGCAGGCACTGAGAACGACCAGGTCCGCCTGTAGATTTAGATTGTAGATCTCGTTTAGTTGAAGAAATCCGTCCTGCGGCTGACCATTTTCATCAACCATCGACAGTAGCACTCCGGAAAGCTCAGGATGCTCGCTGTTGAGTAGCCCGTGAGTCGCAAAGTGAATGATTCTGTATTTCGACAGATCGGAACTCAGCACTGTCAGACGACTCGCTTTGAAATCCAACGCTGCAAACGATTGGTCGGTGGAAGTCAGCGAGAGTATTGTCTGCGCCTCCTGGCGGGAGAATGGAAGCCTCGCGATCTCGCTGATGAAGTTGCCACTTCTCAAAGCGCGAGCCGTCGCCAGCGAGTTTGCCGCGACAAGGTTGGACGAAGGTGTTTCAACGGAGGAATTTGGCTTACGTGCGTGCGAAGTGGCGCGCTGCACGCGCGCGTCGGCGTTGTTGAAAACCGGATCAGCGACGACGGCAACGGCCAACGGCGCCGGCGGGCGATTTGTAAGCTGACGTCTTAACGCCGACAGCACGGATATTGAAGGAAGTCGAACGATTTCGAAATCGTCAATCAGCGGCACTCGATTCGCGGTCATCCGCGTGTGCGTCAGCGCCGAGTACGGAAGATTCTGCAAGACACCGTCGCCGATGATCACGAGCCGCTTCGCAGTCACATTACGCAACGCCTGATCGAACAACAGACTACTAATCTTTTCGCTTTGCTTCGAAAAATCATCCTCGGCCGTCCTGGTTCTGTTCGACGGCGCTACGACGAGAGCCTCGATTAAACTCCGGCCTTCTTTCTCCAGCACCGCGCTCGCCGGCAGCTCGTAGCTGCTGATACTTTTGGACGTTATCACCCAGACAAAGCTTCTTTTCTCGCCGAGACTGTATTCAAGAATCGCCGTGTCGTCGTCCAGGATCTTGTGCTGCATTTCTGCGACGTCGAGAGTTTGAGGCAAGGCAATCGACGCATAACCGGCGCTCACGGTCCTGATCTGGTATTTGATCTCTTCGTACTGCGTCTCGAGTTTCGCAATGTCAGTTGATTCCGCTTTGGCCACGTTCCTATCACTCGATGCCTGCAGGTTTCGAAAGAGCTCCGAGTTGAGAGCAGACCTTATCGATCGTTCCTTTGCCAACAATTCTGGCGGCGCTGTCTTCCGGAGAGTGGTGCCGGATTGATTCAATAGTTCCAGCAATGAGCGAGCTCGGGCTTTCTCACTGGCCTGCAATGCCTGCACGTCAAATCCAGCCGACGGATGTGCTCGATGCAACTGCATCAGCAGGTCGATATAAAACTCGTAGTGCTGATGGACGGAAGCGAAGTAAGAGACGCGGAGTTCCTGGCTCGAAATCTTCGCCCTTGATGCCTCGTTCAGCTTGAGCGACTCTTCGATGTGACTTCGCGCAGTTTCGAGAGCGCCCGACGACGACTCCACGCGCGCAAGGTTATACAGAATCGATGCGGAGCCCTCGCGGTCGCCGGCGGAGTTTGAATAAGTGAGAGCTTCACTGTATTTCGCCTTAGCGGCTGTCGTGTCACCCGTCTTTTCGAAGTAGTAACCAAGATTATTCAAGGCCCACGACAGGCCTCGCCATTGACCTTCTTTCAGGTATTGCGCTTGAGCATCTTCAAAAGCCTTGCGCGACTCTGCCAGTTCGCCTTTCGAGAAATAGAGTGAACCGAGGCTGTTGAGCACGTCAGCCTCCATCTGGCGATTTTCGATTTTCCGGCTGATTTCAATGGCTCGTTCGTAATAAGGGAGCGCCTTTTCATACTCCGACATCTGCGCGTAGATGTCTCCGCAATACCCGATGGAAACGATTTGACCCACCGCAAACTTGATCTCGTCGAAAACTTTAAGAGCCTGCTGGAAGTAGTCGAGCGCGATGGAGAGTTCTCCGAGAGTTTGGTAGACGTAGGCAATGGTGTTTAGGGCTGCTCCCTGCGACAGCCGGTCGCCCATCTCTTCGAGTGCGGGGAGAGTTGCTTTTAACGACTCCAGGGCCGCCTGGCGGTCGCCGAGTAACGTTTGCACCGGACCCATCGCGGTTAAAGTCCGGCTTTGGCCCCAACGGTTTTGCAGCGACTTCCATATCGCGAGTGACTGTTGGTAGTAGCTCAGCGCATCTTCGAGATCGTCGAGGTCAGTGCGGATATACCCGAGCGTCAAAAGTATCCGCGCCTCGAGATCCGGTTTTTGTGTTTCACGCGCCAGTACAAGCGCCTGGTTTTCCTGGTCCAACGCGTCCCGCAGATGGCCGCCGATGTACGAGACCATGCCGAGCGTAAAAAGCGCTTGTGCTTCGCGAGGTTTGTCGGCTGCGGCGCGACTCATCGACAAAGCTTTTTCCGCGTTCGCTCTCGCCTGGTCTTTCTGGTCGAGAAAAATCAGCACGTACGCAAGATCCGCGAGCGCGCCTGCTTCACCGCTTTGATCGGCACGCTGCTGTCGTAATGCGAGTTCGCGAGTATAAGCCTCTTGAGCTTTCGCAAAGTCGCTGAAGATCAAATGAATTTCGCCGATGGCGTGGAGCGCATCGGCAGCCTGCTTCGAGTCGCCACTCGCCTCCCAACATTTTTGCGCGCTCGTGTATTCGGCGATTGCGTCCAACAGAGAGGCACGCCGCCACTCGGAACGTAACTGCGCGGCGCGAGTTACAGAAGCCGCGGCGTTTTGACAGTCGGTTTGGACAACGCCCGCCTGCTGTGCATTCACCGTCGCGACCACGGTGATCTGCAACGTGCACAGCGCTATGAATGTAACGAGTTTGCAGAGCATAAAAACGAATGGAAGGCTGGCGGTTGTCCCACCAACCTCCCTCAACTAGTCGTACGACGGTTGTAACCTACCGTTTTTTTTTGCCTCGACTTCCGATGCCTGAACCAGTCTTTACTGCACCGCTAATGCCGCCGCCTTTTGATCCTGGCTTTCCTTTGGGTTTACCCGCGATTCCACTACTCGTCTTAGTTCCTCCGCCGATCTTGCCGCCGCCTTTCTTGCCACCACCTTTTTTAGTTGCCATGTTTATTCATCCTTTCGAGTCCAGAGAGTAAAGACAATAGATTCGATCCGGTAAAACACAACCGGATCGAATCGCGAAAACCCTGCGCAAAGTAAGAGGGCCACTCAATATGTATGTGTGCAGTCGGGTTACAACTAATGCACAAAAGATAGGATCACCCTGCCTGTTTTCGATTAAGTTTCTCGCCAGGTTTTGGGCCTGCCATTAACCTGAGAAACGTCGCGCCGTCCGTCAGCTCCAGCGGTCTTAGGTTTTCCGCAAAACTCCTGGGAGCCACCACGGTTAGTATCTTGTCATTCCACTCCGCAGCGAGTGTCGAGTCGGGCGCCGCCACAAACCAAAAAGCCTCCGTCTGTTGAAAGGGAACACTCAACATCCTCGCTTCGACCCCGTCGGGGACCTTGTCGTCAATCCAGTCAATCGCCTCGTCGATACTCTTCGCCAGGGGCGACCAAAATATCTCTCTCAACGACCAGTCCTGAGGGTTTGGTCCAAGCGGTTTCGAACGCGCGAAGCCTTTTGGAGAACCATCGATTTTGAGCTGATGATGCCAGACGCCTGATGGCCTGACCAGTGTCGAAAGCTGCCGGTTACCAGCGTCATATTCTTTCGTCATACCGGCGGCAAAAGTCCAGACTTCAAAACTCTCGGCAATGGTATAACTGGCCGCAGGTGCACCGTCAGTCCCAGGCGTATTCGTAGGTGGGTCACCTGGCCCAGGTGGATCTGCTCCACCGCCGCCTCCGCCAACTGTTCCGCCGACGCCGCCTGCTCCGCCGATCTCGTCACCTTCATCTGTCTCGTTCAGGCTGGAGTTTATTTGGCCCGCAATCACCTTTATAACGTCATCCGGCAATGTTTGTGTAAACGCCATGGCTTAATTCCCATCAAAGTCGAGCCAGGTCATGGTCCAATCTCCTTGACCTAGATACCGGCCCAACTCCGAAAATCTGATTTCACCAAAACCGTGATTAAGAGAGTCGTGGATTCTGAGATACCTTTTCGACCCACTTACTCGCCAACCAAAAATGACCAAGACGTGAGCTCCGCCCTCATCCCAATTAATGCAAACCTGCACCGGAGTCTTCTGATCTCGAATTCGGCTTCGAATCGTGGGAAACGAAACCGTGTCGTCGATAAATGTCGCTGTAACACCGAACTTATTGTAGACCTTCAGAATATCTTCTTTGTCACAGCCTTCATTGCACGTGGTCTCGTCATCCAGCGACTGGCAACATCCGTCACTCGGGAAGAGAATCGAAGCGATCTTGCATTGGTCAACGTCCTGCTCAAACACCGTCAAAACCATCTTGGTGCAAGCCACCCAGCACCACTCAGTTTTTTGCTGTTCAACATGAGGGATGTTCAGGTTTTGACTACTTGCCGACGAAGGCCCTGACCCTATTTCAAATGGAGTGTTGGTTCTTATAGCCATTGCAAATCCTTGAGATGCCCGGGGCATCAGCCAGAAGTGAAATTAGAGCTTGAAAAAGCTGGTTCTACGGTACGAGAAGGTAAACGGAGCTCACGCAGGGAACGACGCGAAGTAAATACGAAACACGCTTCACTGTCAATGCCAATTTCCGAAAAAACCTCATCGCCCGCTCATATAAGTATGCCTAATCACCAATAAACATTTCAGGACGTGTCGCTGCCGGGGCAACGCAGCGATTAAGCACGTCGTCTGAATGCAAGAAAACTTCCTAATCCCCGTTCTGGTTAAGACAACGCGAGAGGTTCTCGCAACTCAATTAAGGTCGTCTCCCCGGATTCAACAGTCATAGCTGTAAAGGAGTCGACAATGAAACCAGTAACCTCGACAAGTATCGTAGTAGTCTGCCTGCTGACAGCAGTATCGATGGTATTCCTCGCAGGCGGCGGAACTCGCGGCCTTCGCGCCCAAAGCCCGGTTCAGATTACTTCGGGTGACTACCGCCTCTCTGGTCCATACACGCACAACAACCTGACAGTGTTTCTCGTGCATGGAAAAGATCAGACCACCAGGACATTTCTGACCCTGCAGGAGGCACTCGCTCAGAAGAAGGTCCGCGTCTATGAAACGAAAGAAGTAAACGAACTAGCCATCAGGAACTTTTCCGACGAGAACGTCTACGTTCAGGCAGGCGACATCGTTCGCGGTGGTGAGCAGGATCGGATGATCTCGATGGATTTCATCGTGCCGCCGAAATCGGGTCGCATGCCGATAGAGGCCTTCTGCGTCGAGTCGGGGCGCTGGAACAAGCGCGGGAATGAAGAACCGGCGGTGTTCAGTAGTTCGGAGAATGGCGTGGCATCGAAAGAGATAAAGCTGGCGGCGAAGAGTGCCAAGTCGCAGGAAGAGGTTTGGGAAACGGTGAAGGTCGCGCAGGACAAGTTGGGTCGCAACGTCGGCGGGAGTGTTCAAGACCGGGCGTCGGCATCGAGCCTGGAGTTATCGGTTGAAAATCCGAAAGTGAAGCAAACGAGTGCGGGGTACCTCAAGGCGCTTTCCGGAATACTGCGAAACAAGAGCGACGTGATCGGGTATGTTTTCGCGATCAACGGCAAGGTGAACAGTGCGGATGTTTATGCTTCGCACGCGCTGTTTGCGAAGCTCTGGCCGAAACTCATCAAGGCGAGTTCGGTAGAAGCGGTTGCGGAGATACAAAAAGGTCTCGATCATCCGGCGGTGACAGACGAGACGGTCAAGGCATTTCTCGCGGAGTCCGAGCGGGCAACTGCGTCGACGAAGGACGTAACAGCGCACGTACGACTTGTGACGCGTGAAGACGACAAGAACGCCTTCTACGAAACCCAGGACCGCACGCAGCAGGACAGCTTCGTCCACCGAAACTACATCCGCAAACAGTAGGAATAGGTTCACAAAAAGGCACAAATAGGAGGCCACAAGAGGGCACAAACAATTTTGATTCACTCAATATTTTGTGTCCTTTTGTGGCTTCAGTGCGTGACTTTCGTCGAGTAGAGGATTCCGTACATCGCGTTCTTGTGTCGCTCGAAATCCTTCCCCTGGCTTGCAAGCATGAGGTTAATCATCTGTAGCTGCCCGGTGTACTTTCGATACGCGAGCCATTGCAGCCTGCGACTATCATCAGGCCTCTCGGGATTCGCTTCGCGGAACTGCACACCCTTCAACCCGTCGATCTCAACCCACTTCACTTCATCCACTTCGCCGTTCTTGGCCCTGCTTTCCGCCTGGTCAAAGAACGCTTGAATGCTCGAATCGGCGGGGAAGTCTGCATCCATCGGCGAGATGTTGACTATCATCGACGCCGCGTCTCCGCCGCCGGGAGAACGCATGACAAACATCTTCGATTCGTTCGTCTCTTCGGTCCAATTCGGCGGAATCGTCCACGACATTCCCTGCCGATCCCACTTCACTTCCGTTCCACCCGCGAGCGCTGCTGTCTGTTCGGCGGTCGGTTTGGCAGTCTCGACAGATCGGCTCGAGCCGGAACCGGTTGGACCAGAGTTAGAACCGCTTCCTTTTTTAAATCTTCCGGAAAGATTGCACAGAGAAAGAGCAAAGGCGATCAGCACTACAAGCAGAATATTTTTCATGCGCAGACTTCTATTCCAAGACACTGCGAAAAGTCAATACTTTGGTCCTGGTCCTACATCGTGGTATTCTTTAGCCCTTCCCTGCAAAAAGCCCCCTAGTAAAAATAACTTCGCGCGCAAGCGCGTGCCGCTTTGGAGAATGCCACTATGAAAAACACGAACATGCGGGCGGGCTTTATTCTTCTCGCGCTTTCGATATTTGCTCTTGCATTGAGCTCGTGCTCACGGGGTGCAAACGTTAATACCAACATCAATACAAACGCGAATCTGAATGTGAACGCGAGCCCGGCTGCCGGCGCAAACGTCAATGCAGCCACCGCTCCTTCGACAATCGCCGCGCGCGAACCTGACGTCTATAAAGCGACCATCGTCTTCACTGCGCAAACCGAAGGTGGAGACAGGACTGTCGGTATTCCACCGTTGTCCGCCGACGTAGCGCGTAACGGTAACGACAGACGACTCTCGTTCAAATTACCCGACGGATCCGATCTCGTTTATCTAGAACATGCAGGTGTTCAATATGGAATCGCTCCTGCACGGAAACAGTATGCTGAGTTGACACCCGAGGCTACGGGTTTTCAACTACATCGCCTGATGACGCCGGGGCAACTCGTCGCTCATCTCGATCGACTGCAAGGCATCGAATTTGTAGGCGAGGAGCAGCTTGCGGGCAGAACTGCATTAAAATATCGCTACGCCCGAACCGCTCAGACGCAAACATCAGCGGGCGAGGTCAAAACCGAATCGTTTGTCTACGTCGACAAAGACACGGGATTGCCTCTGCGGGCCGAGCTTTTTAGCGAAGCGAGTGGTAACGTTCAGGGCGTCAAGGGCGCGAACCTGGTAGCAGAAATGCGCAACATCACAACCAACGTGGATCCGAGTTTGTTCGAGATACCGGCGGGGTTCAACAAGGTTCCTGAAGCGCAGGTGAGAGCACAGGTCGACGCGGTTGCAAACACGCTTTTGGCGGTGCTTCGAGCTCTCCTCGAACAGAGAGGCGCAGCACCACCGCCACCGTCGCCAACCGTATCGCCGACGGTTTCACCGAGTCCGCGGTAGTGAGGCTTAAGAAATGAGATATGTGGTAATTCTCCTTGTCGGAATTCTTCTGGGCGGCGGCGCTGCGATCTTCTTTCTCGGCACGCCGCCTGCGAAGTCCGCGCCCGGTCAGGATGTGCGCGCGCCGGATCAGGGTGGCGCACCGCCGGCGACCATCGTCGTCACGCTCGAACAGAGTTTTGTCGAGGGCATGTTAGCTACGACTTTTTCCGGTCTCGGAGCGCCGACATTCAACCTCAGCCAGAACCAGCGTGACGGTTTCGAGCGAGTCGAGCAGGCGCTCTTTCAGGGCGGGTGCGCAAACTCGATCACGTTGCTGCCTGAGGGAAGCGGCGTGAAGACAGGGGTGCAATTTCGGGACGGCAATATCTACGTGCCGATGGCATTCACAGGCAGCTACAACCTCGGTGGTTGTCTCCAGTTCAAAGGCTGGGCTCAAAACAAGATCAAGTTGACTTTCGATCAGGAAAAGCAGGTTCTTTACGGACACGCCGACGTAGAGGGAGTGAATCTCGAAGGCGTAAACCCGATTGCAAACAACTTCGTCACAGTGTTTGTGCAGAGTGCGATCAACCAGAAAGTAAATCCGCTAATACTGATCAACGAGCCACAGTTGTCGCTGATGATTCCCGTCAAAGCCAGCAACGGCGCTGTCAAAGCCCGCGCGAAGGATGTGCGTGCGGAGATACTGAACGGGTCGCTGAAGTTGTATGTGACGTATGAGTTTAGCGGGATGCGTGGCGAAGGTTAATTTGGCCGCAGATCAACCTTCGCCGCGAGCATTCTCTGCCGCTCGAAATGTGCCGCAATCTCTTCCGCCGTCTTGCGGCCGACGAACGGCGTGAGTTCCGAGACGCCTGCCCGTGAGATGCGCTGGATCGATCCGAAGTGTCGCAGCAGTCTCCCCTTCCGCTTATCACCTACACCCGGAATTGCCGTGAGCTCAGATGTGAAGTCGCGCAGCTCGCGACGCTTGCGGTGATAGGTAACCGCAAAACGGTGCGTCTCATCACGAATCATCTGCAACAGACGAAGTATCAGCGAATGTGAGTCGAGATAGATCGGCTCATCCTCACGACCTTTCATCAAAAGGTACGCAACGTCGTTGTGTCTCTGTGGAGGTTTGACGATGCCGACCATCGGAATCGCTTCCAGCCCGAGTTCGCTCATCGCCATGGCGGCTGAATTGATTTGCGCCTTGCCGCCGTCGATCATGATCAGATCGGGAAGCGGCTTTCCCTCTTCGAGCAATCGACGATAGCGACGCGTCACAACCTCACGCATCGAAGCGACGTCGTTCGCACCTTCGACACCTCTGATTCTGAACTTGCGATACTCCGAACGATTCATCTTCCCGTTGTCGCAAACAACCATGCCGGCGACGTTCTCCGCGCCCTGGATGTGCGAGATGTCGAACGATTCGATGCGCGCAGGAAAGTGCGGCAGCTCCAGGGTTTCCTGTAGCTCCTCGAGCACGAGCTTCATGTCGGGTTTCAAGATGCGGAAACGTTGTTCAAACGCGAGCTTCGCATTCTTGTCGACGAGATCGATCATGTCGCGCTTTTCGCCGCGCTGCGGATCGTAGATCTTCACGCGACGGCCCTTGCGTTTCGTCAGCGCCTTCTCCAGCAATTCGCGATCGTGAAAATCAACCGGAACGTAGATCTCGCGCGGCACATAATCCGACGCGTAGTACTGCGACAGCACATCGCTCAAAAACTCGGCAGGGTCAAATGCGTCTTCGCTTAAGTCTTCCCAGAAGAATTCTCTGCGGCCGACGATGTTTCCTTCGCGCATGGTGAAGAGCTGCAACGCAAGTCGCTGTCCTTCGCGGTAGTAACCAAAGATGTCGACGTCACTTTCCGAAGTCGTCGCCATCTTCTGTTGTTCGGAAAGACGGATCACTGTCTTTCGCAGATCGCGATACTTCGCGGCGAGCTCGTAGTGCATCCCTTCAGACGCTTCATACATACGTTGCTCGAGGGCGTCGGCAAGTTCCTTGTTGCGTCCTTCGAGGAGCAACCGAACGTCGCGCACTGCTTCCTGGTACTGTTCCGGAGTACACAACCCCTTGACGCACGGGCCGAGGCAGCGTTTGATGTGATACTCCAGACACGGACGCGGCGCCTTGCCGTCGATCTCGATGTCGCAGGTCCGCAACTGAAACGTTCTGTTGATAAGATCGATTGTCTTTCGTGCGAGACTCGCAGGCAGGAACGGACCAAAATACAACGCACCGTCGCGTTGAATGCGACGCGTGATTACGACCTTCGGAAACGGTTCGTTGATCGTGAGCTTGAGATGCGGGTACGACTTGTCGTCCTGAAGCTTGATGTTGTACCGCGGTTTATGTTGTTTGACGAGTGACGCTTCGAGAATCAACGCTTCGACTTCGTTGTCGGTGACGATGAACTCGAGGTCGGCAATGTTTTCGACGAGCGCGTCCGTTTTGCGGTCGAAAGGCCTGGCGCGAAAGTAAGACCGGACGCGGCTGCGCAGGTTCTTCGCCTTTCCGACATAGATCACCTTCCCCGCCGCGTCTTTGTGCAGGTAGACGCCGGGTGAAGGCGGAACTTCTTTTAGTCGTTCTTCAATCGCCACGATGTTGAGATGCTCGAAACCGTTCACAAATTACACAAATGCATTTTCCACTAAAAGCGCCTGCCGATAAACCTTTCGACGCGGTTGGGTTTGGACTCAACGCCGTGGATCACCTGATCGTGGTGCCCGAGTACCCGGCGTATGACACGAAGATGCGTTTTCTCGAACACACGCAATCGGCCGGCGGGCAAACCGCGACCGCGATGGTCGCATTGCGCCGGCTGGGTTTGAAGACTGCTTACGCCGGACGTTTTGGCTCGGATCAGGAAGGCATGTTTGGTCTCAAAACGTTGAAAGACGACGGCGTCAACGTCGATTTCGCGGAGGTCGTCGAAGGCGCGCGAAATCAAATAGCGTTCATCACCATCGACGCGCGGAGCGGAGAGCGAACGATCGTTTGGGACCGCGACGAGCGCCTCGCTTACAAACCCGAAGAAGCGCCGGTTGAGATTGGTCCTCTGGGTCGAGTGCTGCACCTCGATGCTCACGATCCACCGGCATGTGTGCGCGTCGCAAAGGCCGCGCGAGCGTCGGGAACGATCGTGTCAGCCGACATCGACAATGTTTACGACGGGCTGCCAGAGCTACTCCCGTTGATCGACATTTTGCTTGGTTCGAAAGAGTTTCCGCAGCGCGTCACTGGTGTCAGCGACGAACGCGCGGCACTCGTCGAGTTAAAAAGACGTTACGGTTGCGCGGTCGTAGGCATGACGATCGGAGCAGCGGGCGCGGTCGTGTATCACGATGGGTGTTTTATCGAGTCGCAGGGCTTTCCTGCGCCCAACGGTTGCCGCGACACCACCGGCGCCGGCGACTCGTTTCGCGGCGGGTTTCTCTACGGCTTTCTCAACGGCGAAGACATCGAAACCAGTCTGAAACTCGGCAACGCCGTCGCCGCGATAAAGTGCAGCGCGCTTGGCGCACGCACTGCGCTTCCCAGCAGATCCGAATTAGAAGAGTTTCTCGCGCAAAGCCGCAAAGGCGCAAAGTAAGGCCTTCGTTGCGCCTTTGCGCCTTTGCGAGGGACTGCTATAAACTTCGCACGCCACCATCCGCATTCTTAACAACTGAGGGGAACAATGAAACTCCTGTTAATGGTAGCGAGTCTCCTGCTGCTGACCTTGATTCCCGCGCCGCAGCCCGTCCAGACAGTCGACGTCGTTTTCAAAAACGGCAACGTTTACACGGCCAACGACAAGGCTCCACGCGCCGAAGCTATCGCGGTGAAAGCAGATCGGATCGTGTTCGTCGGCTCGAACGCTGACGCGGAAAAGTACCTGCTCCAAGCAAAATCCATGCGGGTAGTCGATCTGAAGGGTGCCACAGTCCTACCTGGTTTCACCGATTCGCACCAGCACCTTTCGGGGGTCGGCCTTCGCGAGATGACGCTGAACCTCGAAGGCATCACGAGTCTGGAAGATTTTCTCGCGAAGGTGAAAGCGCGTGTTGACCAGGCAAAGCCCGGCGAGTGGGTGACCGGACGAGGATGGATCGAAACACACTGGAAACCGCCAGTGTTTCCGACACGTTGGGACCTCGACAAAGTCGCGCCAAACAACCCGGTCATTCTCGGTCGCGCCGACGGACACGGCGCGGTTGCAAACAGTGCGGCACTGAAGCTGGCGGGTGTCGATAAATCTACGCCCAACCCATTCGGTGGAGAGATCTCGAAAGACAAACAGAGCGGCGAGCCAAACGGAATGCTGCTCGACGCCGCACAGGGCCTCGTGCGCAGAAAAGTTCCGCCCACCTCATCTGCCGATGCGGAGCGCGCGGTTGTCCTCGGCTCGAAACGAAACGTCGACCTGGGATGGACACAGATTCAGGACGCGGGCGGCGGTTACGCCGACGTCGAGATCTTCAAAAAACTCTATGAAGCAGGAACCATCAAGCTGCGCATCTACAAAGCCGTCTATGGACCAGGCCCGAGTGCGACTCGTCTCATGAACGAAGGCGCAACAATCGGCGCGTACGGAAATCGGTTCACGCTCAGAACCATCAAGGTCGTGTCTGATGGCGCGCTCGGTTCACGTGGCGCCGCGTTGCTCGACGTTTATTCCGATGCGTCAGACACGAAAGGTTTTCTGACGGTGAAAGCCGAAGAGTTGCGACCAATGCTCGTCGATGCTTTGCGCAAGGGCATTCAGGTTGAAACACACGCGATCGGCGATTATGCGAATCGTTTTGTGCTTGACGAGTACGAGGCTGCGCTCAAGGCCGTGCCGGCGGCGGAGCGAAAAGTCGCAGATCCGCGTTGGCGTATCGAGCACGCGCAGATCGTAAATCCGGCTGACATTCCGCGTTTTGCGAAGCTTGGAATTATTCCGTCGATGCAGCCGTCACACGCGATCGGCGATCTTTTCTTTGCGCCGAGTCGCTTGGGGCTGGAACGGCTTGCCGGTGCGTATGCGTGGGAGAGCTTTATCAAGTCGGGAGTGATCGTTCCTGGCGGATCGGATGCGCCGGTTGAACGTGGTGAACCGATGATCGAGTTTTACGCGGCCGTGGCTCGCAAGGATCAGAAAGGTTTTTCAGCAGAAGGGTGGCATCCGGAAGAGGCGGTGAGTCGCGAACAGGCGTTGAAGATGTTCACGATCTGGCCTGCGTATGCGGCGTTTGAAGAGAACCTGCGTGGGACGATCGAGGTTGGGAAACTCGCCGACCTGACGATTCTCTCGGCTGACATCATGAAGATTCCGTTTCCGGAGATCTTGAAGACGCGCTGTGTGATGACGGTGATCAACGGCGAAATTGTTCATGAATCGAAGCCACAAAAAGGCACATAAGAAGACACAAAAGTCTTTTTGTGATTTTTTGTACCTTTTGTGCTCACTCATTTTGGAGGTCAGTTATGAATTCACGTCGTGACTTTCTCTCTCTTGGCTTTGCGGCATTAACGGTGCCGTCAATTGGCGCGCTGCTGAAAAGAGTCGAAGCCGCGACTCGAAGTGTTGCTCATCTCACGCCCGAGCAAGTCGCGATGGACGAAGACTACTGGTCAGTGATCCAGAATTCGTTCACGGTCACGCGCGGAATTGTGAACCTGAACAACGGCGGCGTGTCGCCCAGCCCGCGCATCGTGACCGAAGCACTCGTTCGTTACATCTGGCAACAGGAAGACGCCACTGCCTACACGATGTGGCAACTACTCGAGCCACAGTCAGAAACCATTCGCACGGGTTTGGCGGAAATGTTTGCCTGCGACCGCGAAGAGATCGCGATCACGCGCAACGCTTCCGAGTCGCTCGAGATTTGTCTGATGGGAATGGATTTCAAACCCGGCGACGAGATTCTCACGACGACACAAGACTATCCACGCATGTTGACCACGCTGCGCCAGCGCGAACGTCGTGAAGGTCTCGTGCTCAAAATGGTGAAGATTCCGATTCCGCCAAAGAACCTCAACGAGATCACATCCGCGTTCGAACAGGGAATCACGAGTCGAACGAAGCTCATACTCATGTCGCACCAGGTAAACATCACGGGCCAGATCACGCCGGTGAAACAGGTTTGCGAAATGGCGCGTGCAAAAGGAATCGAGACGATCATCGACGGCGCTCATTCGTTCGCGCAGTTTGATTTCAAACAGAAAGATCTCGGCTGTGACTACTTCGGCACGAGCCTGCACAAGTGGCTTTACGCTCCGAAGGGCACCGGGCTGCTTTACGTCAAACGCGACAAGATCGAGAAGCTGTGGCCGTTGATGGCGGCGGAGTCGAAACAGGCGAACGATATTCGTAAGTTTGAAGAGGTCGGAACGCACTCAGCCGCGCCGCGACTCGCGATTGGCGAAGCGATGCTGTTTCACAACGGGATGGGCGGCAAGCGGAAGGAAGCGCGGCTCAGATACCTTTCGCGTTACTGGATGAACCGCTTGAAAGATGTTCCGAAGATCAGGTTCAACACCTCGTTCGATCCGGCGCAGTCGTGTGCGATTGCGAACGTGGAAGTCGTCGGTGTCGATCCGTCGGCGATTGGCACGTATCTCTTCAACAAACATCGCGTTTTCACGACGCCGATCCTGCACGAAGAGTTCAAGGGGATTCGCATCACGCCCAATGTCTACACCACGCTCGGCGAGCTCGATCGGTTCTGCGAGCTGATGGAGACGATCGCCCGCAAAGGCCTGCCCACATAGATATTTAGCCACGAATTACACGGAAAAAACCGGATTTCACCTGTGTCATCTGTGGCTAACTACGATCGAACCCCAGCTATCGTGCAGGCGTAAAGCAGATGGTGCTAGAATGCCAGTGAAGTTGGAGGTGGGATTTATGGCAGAACCTCGAGACCCGGTTTATGACGCGTGCAATGCCGCCTGGGACTGTCTGCGTCAGATCGGCGACTTTTCATACGCGATTTTACCGAGAGATATCGCCCACGCCTGTGGTGATTTCAATAAGGCAGTACTTAACCAGATTCGCAACTGCGTAGATTGGGAGATTCGCTGGACCGATGATCGCGTCGCCGGCGGTGACAGAATGAGAGACGAGTGGCGCGCGAAGTGTCAACAGACGCCCACGGACGCGACCACCGGACCGGCAGCGTAACCAAATATGGAAGTCTTACTAGCAGACGAATACGGATTCTGTTTCGGCGTCGAGCGCGCCGTGGAGATGGTCGAAGAAGCAGTCGAAGACGGCGCCCGCCCGATTCGCTCGCTTGGACCACTGATTCACAACGCCCAGGAGATGGAGCGACTCAGCGCACGCGGTGTTTCAACCATCGACGCCCCTGACGAAGCTGATGCTGACACGATTGCCGTCATTCGCGCGCACGGAGTTACGCCTCAAGTGCAACGCGATCTGGAAGGGCGCGCGGCGAAAGTGATTGATGCGACGTGCCCGTTTGTGACGCGCGTGCAGCATCTCGCGGAGCGTGCTGCAAACCAGGGACGCGACGTCGTAGTCGCCGGCAATCCGGATCATCCTGAGATGATCGGTGTCGTTGGTTATGCGCCGAACAATACTTACGTAGTGCGAGATGCGAGCGAAGTCGCCGCACTTCCGCATTTGCGCTCGCCGTTGGTTGTTTCGCAAACGACGATCAAGCTGCAAACGTTTCTTGAAGTCGCCGAAGCTGTTCGTGAGAAAGCTGATACAGAGCCGCAAGTCGTGAACACGATCTGTTCAGCAACTCGCGATCGCCAGGACGCGGCACGCGCGCTGGCCGGACAAGTCGACGCTTTCTACGTTATCGGCGGGCGCCACTCGTCAAACAGCGTGAAGTTGTTAGCGGTTTGCCAGGAACAGTGCGCGAAGAGTTTTCTGATTGAGACTCCTGCCGAGATTAATCCTGCCGATTTACAGAACGTGAAGAAGGTTGGTGTGACTGCTGGTGCTTCGACGCCAAACTGGTTAATAGATCAGGTGATCGAGCGTCTGCATGAGATAGGTAAATAATTTGCCGCAGAAATCTGCGGCAAAATTAAATCTCCTCCTGATCGAGCACGTTCACAATCTGACGGGCATCCTCTGATCCATACTCCACAACTTGTCGTCGCAGAGCTGCGCGAGCGGTTTCCGCGTCAACCGGATCGGTCAGCAAACTCGTGAGCACCGAAAGCGGGCAGCGCGCGAGTGCTTCATTCGCCAGTTCGCGCACAACCACATTTTCTGAACGCGCGAGCTCGCAAATCTCGCTCGGCGGAAAGCGCGAATTGAGAGCATCTGCGAGCGTGTCGATGCGTCGATAATCCTTTTGCTTCTGCGCGCGCAGTACTAATTGTGTGAAGACCTCGGCCGATTCTGTTTGTTCGAGCAGGACTGCCGCGCAAGTATCGGCGATAGATTTCAGTTTGCCGTTTTTCTCCGCATCGAGTGCGTCTGTCTTTTCGGCGGCGCGTTCGTCGAGTGCGGAAAGGAAGCGGCTCAACTCGAGATCCGCGCGCGCGTCGTACTGAACGTTACGAGCGGCTGGTGCCCCACTTGCGGTCGCCTGCACGGCCCGTTCGACCAAGCCGCGCGTTGCAGGCCTCAGCTCTGACCACGCCGTGGCGATGCGGCTACCGAAATCATCGTTGATTAACGGAGGAGGCATAGAACGGCGTACTATACGCCAAGAGGCTGAAAACGCGAAATTTTCATTGGAACAAATAGGTCAAATAGGTCCTATAGGAACCTATTCTTGTGAACCCGCCAGGTTGTGATCCTTGATCTCGGCGATGGTGGGAAAAGGGATTTTAACGATCTCTCCGTTGGCGATCTCAATCTTTACGCTTGGAGTCGTGAGGGCCTGAGTGGTTTTCATGCTGCGAACTGTGCCGCGTACGCGCCTGCCGTCCGTGGTGATTATTTCCACGTTGTCTTTGCCATACAGTGGTTGCAGGGCTGCGAGCGCTTTTGTTATCTCCACGTTAACTTCCTCCCCATCAAATATGCCTCTTACTGGGCCGGAAGTCTACCGAACCGCCGCGAATGCAACCGGAAAACAGTATTTGGCGTATAGAAACCTGTCCGTGTATTCTTCGCATAACGCCGAAACAGGTGAGTGCCTATGACGCAGAACTCTGAAGTGTCGACGCCCATATCGGGACCCGCAAATCAAACCATCTGTTCGAACTGTCGTTCGACGATGCCGTCGGATCTACGGTTTTGCCGTAACTGCGGATTTCGACTTGCGGATTCGATGGGCGCCTTTACCGGCAGTTCTGAAGTCGCGACGACATCGGGCGCGCTACCCGCGAAAAAACGCCGCCGCATGAGCGGGTTGGCCTGGCTGTTTGTCGGATTGTTGGCATTCTTCATCGGAGCCGCCGCGTTTACGGCGCTGGTGGCTCCCGTTCGACAACATATCGGTGTCGTTTCCAGAGGCCCGGTCGTTAAGTCTTTCATTGGTATCGACGAGTTTCAGAATACCGACCAGGGCGTGATGCTTAACTGCGTTGACATTCCGGGCGGACCTGCTGATAAAGCGGGTTTGGTTGGAGGCGATCTGATTCTGAGTTTCGACGGGCAGAAGGCACAAAACGAAGATCAGATGGAAGAGATCATGACGAAGACGCCGATCGGAAAAACGGTCGACGTTGAATATCTCCGAGACGGCGAGAAGAAGACGACAAAGCTCACGACGATTTCGCAGGATGAAAACAGGCGCTTGAACAAGGAATTTGAGCGCCGGCCCGAAGGACGCGCGCAGTTTGGATACGAAGATGGCGACGCGGAGAGAGTACTTGTTCCGGGAACGAATACTTACGGCGTCAGGCTCGACACGATTCTGCAAAGCCGGCCGGCAGACATGGCTGGCGTAAAAGGAGGCGATATCGTGGTTGAATTTGACGGCGTTCCGATTCGCACGCCAGATGAGTTTCTGATGCGAGTCCGCCGCGCCCTGCCTTACAGCACGGTAAAACTGGTGGTGATGCGAGGTGAGGGCGACGTGAAGCAGAGGGTTGAGATTCCGGTGAAGATGGGTAAGCAGTAAGAGTTTCACAGGATTATCAGGATTTAGATCGGATTTACAAGATAGATCCTGATAATCCTGACTAATCCTGATAATCCTGTCCAACTACGTAATCTCTCAAGCGCGCTTCCATTTCGAGCTTCACATCCTCTCGTTCTTCTTCCGTTTCATCTGCTTCAAAAGTCTCAAACAACGCATACTGCGTCTGCGCCAGCAGCCGTAACTCCCATGCCTCTCGCCCGTTGTGCGACGGGCGCGCAAACCACAGCGCATCAAAAGCTGCTTCTTTCACGGGAATGTTGCTGAGTAGCTGATCGTGAAGCTCCGCGAGCGTCGCCGGTTGCAGCAGCGCACGACGCAGTTCCCAGCCGTGTTTACGGTACGTCGCAACCAGTTCCATAAATAAATCAGCAATCTTCATAAGGAATTCTTGAGCCTAGCACATTCCGCTCCTGTTGACCGCCCGAATCACCCGCCACTATCATCTTTTACTTTCCAAGGGTCTTTCGGAGACTCACGTTCATGTTTTGCGGCATCGATGTATTTGCCAACTCTGATTTTGATATTGGTCTGTCCAACGGTTGCAAGTGTGGGGATGCCGTTAACACGAAACATGTCAACACAGCCAATGACACTTAACTCAACTCACCCTCCAACAGACACTGAACCAGCTCCTTTTTACGAAGCGCTCGCGAAAGCACTCAAAAAACGGAAAATCAAACTCGACGCGATTTGCCCTCCTGCCGACCCCGTCGCGCGACGCATTCTCGAGGAATATGGCGCGATCTTCGTTGCGGATAAGAAAGTGACTCTGCCGCCTGTCTGTATTTTCACCAGCGAAGAGCAGGTCACAAAATTTCAGGACGAGGCGGGTTTTGACGCCGAGGCAATAGGCTTCGAGGAAGTTCAACTTCAGCCGGAGGCATTGAAGAAGCTCAAGAAGGCGCGCGAGGAAGCACAGAAAGAAAACCTCGATATCACTTCTCGCGATGGTGCAGAGGGCGCGCGACGCAATTACGAAGACAGTGTTCGGCTGTGGAATTCACGTTTTCAACCGGCGCTGGACTATTGGTTGTCGAAAGGCCGTTTGACGGCGGAAGAAGTCGCGCGGCTGCGAAGTCTGCCGCTGTTGCAACAGGTTGCGGAAGTTCTGGAACTCGAGAAGACCGGGGTTTACTTCAGCAAAGATCTGTCGAAGTCGATTCTTTATTCGATTGCGGCGCCCGGCAGTTCGCAACACATTGCGATGCTGGCGTTCGATGTCAACGAGTTTGAGAATCCGCGCATACGCGAAATCATGGCGAAGCATGGTTGGTTTCAGACCGTACTGAGCGACCTGCCTCACTTCACTTTTCTTGGTTTGAAAGAAAAAGATCTGCCGAAACACGGACTGCGCAAGTTTGAGATCAACGGGCAGGTATTTTGGATTCCAAATGTTGTGGCGGCTCACCCCGGTTTAGACAAGTAATCTCTGCGGCCCTCTTCGTATCTCTGCGCTCTCTGCGTTAAAGACATTCTTAACGCAGAGTACGCAGAGAGCCGCAGAGAAATTCTTCCTTCCAACGCAATTAAGGTGCTACACTAGCGCGTCTCTTCCCCCGAACCAGCCCAAAAAGCGAACTGCGTTGCGACCTTTTAACCCGAAGGAAGGTCAGATATGGATGTCCCCCAATTTATCGCTGGCAGATTCCGGATAGAACGTGAACTCGGGACCGGCGGCATGGGAACTGTCTACCTTGCCACGCACCTCGGTCTGGAAAGACCAGTCGCAGTCAAAATCATCAAGCGTGAGTGCGCAGGCGATGCCGACGTCGCCGATCGTTTTCTGCGTGAAGCGAGAACGATGGCAAAGCTCCGCCATCCGAACGCTGCGATGATCTTCGACGCCGGGAACCTGCCTGACGGCCGTCACTTCATCGTGATGGAATTCGTGGAAGGCGAGACGCTCTCGCAGGCGCTCGCACGTGAGGGACGCTTTCCCGCCTCAAAGGCTGTAAACATCGCCACGCAGATCTGTGACGTACTCGAAGAAGCACATCGCCTCGGCATTGTTCATCGCGATCTGAAACCGTCAAACATCCTGCTCGGCAAGCGCGGTGTTTGCGTCCTCGATTTCGGCGTTGCGAAGGTTCTGGCCTCATCTGCTGAATCTACTTTTACACATGCGAGCACGGGTTCGGGTCAACTGATCGGCACGCCGCGCTACATGTCGCCCGAGCAGTGTTTGGGCCAACGCGTCGGCGCGCGCAGCGATCTCTACAGCCTCGGCGTTTTGTTGTACGAAATGCTCGCCGGTCGTCCGCCGTTTGTCGACCCGCTTCAATCTGCATTGCTGATCAAACAGGCTACCGCGCCTGCACCGCCCTTGCCACGCTTACGCCAGGACATCGCCCGGCCGCTCGCACTCGCAGTGCACACGTTGCTCGCGAAACGTGCAGAGGATCGGCCGCGAAGTGCCGCGTTAGCGAAGTCGCTTTTGGAACGGAGCCTGGTGCAAACCGAACGCACGTTGCCGGATGTCGAACCGCTTTCCGCGATGGTCGCGGCCGCGGATGCCGGTCGCGGTGTTGTATTTCGCGTCGGCGCACCGCTGGTTTTGGTCACGGCGTTCAGCGCACTGCTTGCATGGGGTTACACCGGCCAGAGCGCGCCTGACCCGCGCATTCCAGATTCTGCACTGCCCGTAGCTGCGTCTCGGTTCTCAACAACGCCAGTCTCGTTGAGTGATAATCGGAGTAATAATCGCGTGGCGCCGGCGGGCGGTTTAGCGCCATCGTTTTCGGACCTCGCGCCGGAAGAAGAGATTTCAGTCGACCAGGCCCGCAGAATCGCTGCGCGCTTTGCGCGTGGTGGATCGGTGGGCGATCTCGAGATTGTCGATACTGATTCCGGCCCGGCGATCGTCGTGATCAACAATCAACGTAAGTGGGGTAACACAAACTTTCTCGTCGTGCAGAGACGAAATGGGATCTTCCGAGTCACGACACGAGGCCGGCTCGATACAGAAGGATTCAAGCACGCGAACTGGAGCTCTGAATTGGTCGACGCCGACGAAGATGGTTATCCGGAATTGCTCTTCAGCGGGAAAGACGCGAGCGAAGGCAGAAATCTGAGACGCCTCGTCTTATTTGTACCAAACGACAGACGCACTTATTCGATGGAGATGACTGGTGAGACTTCCCCACGCGGCGCCCCGCGCATTATGTGGTTATCCAACGCAGCGGGCACCGACGCCGCACCATACCGAATCGCCCTCCGCCAAAAAGCCCGCTCAATTGTTGGCAAAAAACGTTAACTGTACAATTTTCTTTCCCCAAGATAACCTTTTCCCTACGGCTAACATCAATTTGGACCTATGGAGTTATCTGTGAAACGAAGTTTGCTTGCGGTTTTTCTTCTACTAACTTTGCTGACACCCTCGAGCCTCTCGGCGAGGGTTGTGACGCAGCAGCGCGCTCCGCGACCAACGGCGGCGACGCCCGCTCCCGCGCCGGCGCCGCGACTGCCCGAAGCGAAAATCACCAGCCAGGTGCTCTCGAACGGTCTGGAAGTGATCATTCTCGAAGACCACTCGATTCCGCTGGTCACGATCGAGCTCGCGGTGAAGAACGGTTCCTACACCGAGCCACCGGAGTTGAACGGCCTCTCGCATTTATACGAGCACATGTTTTTCAAGCAGAATCGCGCGATTGCGAACGCCGAAGAGTACCTGCGCACGATCGGCCAGATGGGTATTGCTTATAACGGCACCACGCGCGAAGAAGTCGTCGATTATTACTTCACCACGACGAGTCCAAACATTCGTACCGCGATGCAGTTTATGAAGGATGCCACGCGCTATCCGCTTTTCGATGACCGCGAGTTTGTGCGCGAAAAGCAAGTCGTCATTGGTGAAATCGACCGCAACGAGTCGAACCCGTTCTTTTATTTGAGCCAGGAGATGACCAGCCGGCTCTTCTTTAAATACCCGAGCCGCAAGAATCCACTTGGAAACCGGGAGACGGTTTCAGCCGCGACGACAGACATGATGCGTCTGATCCAGCAGCGTTACTACGTGCCAAATAATTCAGCGCTCGTCTTGACCGGCGACGTGAATCCGACGGAAGTGATGAAGATGGCGCAGGAGTTTTACGGCGACTGGCCCAGGCGCGAAAAAGATCCGTTCGTGGAGTTTCCCCTCGTCGAACATCCTCCACTTCCGAAAAGCGAAGGCGCAGTGATCGTTCAACCGGTGCAGAATGTAATTTTCAACATCAGTTGGCAGGGACCATCGATCGGTAAAGACAATGCCGCAACCTACGCCGCAGACGTTTTCTCTTTCATTCTGCGGCAGCCGAACTCGCGCTTTCAGAGAAATCTTGTAGACACTGGATTAGTCACCGGCATCGATCTGAGTTACTACACGCAACGCAACGTCGGTCCAATCGCACTGATCGCGCAAACAACTCCCGACAAGGCGCGCGCTGCGATCAAGGCTCTTTACGCAGAAGTCGCCCACTTCAACGACAAAGACTATTACACCGACGAACAGCTCGAGAGCGCGAAAGCACTACTCGAA
>DATNCH010000218.1:0-7624 GCA_035571655.1 Pyrinomonadaceae bacterium | reverse complement strand
TATGTTTTGGAGCAGGCATTGCCCGCTTTGCTTTAATAGATACCAGGCCTCCCACAAGATCTATCAAAGGCTTCCCTTCTTGCGGGAGTCAACTATCAAGGAGCGTTTGAAATGTCCCGATATGGGTTTATCAAGGGGAATGTACTTGCGTTGGCGATCTTCGCGATCGTCGGCCTGGCCGCAGGTACAGCAAAAGCGGACATTGTCGTTGTCACAGGAGTCAACAACCAGGGCACCGATAACGTCTTACTTAACCCGGCGACTGATGTAACAACGGTAACGGGTACGGTTGGCGCGAACAACCTCGTTGTCAACTTTACTTCATCTAGTGGAAGTCACTTGCTCAATGCGAATCCGTCCGGCCAAGCGACGGTGAGCGGTGGTACGGGCAATATCGCTTTCACACAACTTACTTTCGGCCTGGCGAACAACGACACCTTTACACGTGCTGTATTCAATATCAATGCGGCAGGTAATGGGACAGTCACAATCCACGTCGAAGGTATTAATATCACTGGTGGCTCTTTTGAAGATGATTTCACCGTCGATGCGAACGGCCAGAACTTCTTCACGGTGACAGCCATCAACGGTCAATTGATTACGTCCATCAGTCTGTCGACAACCGATACATCTTTCGAGGATGTACGACAGGTTCGTCTCGGTGGTAGCGAGATTCAGTCGGTTCCAGAGCCGGCCAGCATGCTACTCCTGGGAACGGGTCTCCTCGGAATCGCTGCCGGTGTTCGTAAGCGGCTTGGAAAGAAATAGTCTGGAAGCGGCCTTGCTTTCATAGTATTTCACCCATACCGCGACAAATATGTTTTCACAGCCGCGTTTGCCCCGCGGCTGTAAAAGCATTCAAATTCAACCGGGTGTCCATAGCCAAGCGATATGCGTTCCCTCAATGAGGGAAGTGCGGACGTACGATCGAGGGGATGGTGTATAGGAATGTCCGCACAACCGACGATTTTTCCGCTGGATAAAAGCGGCCAGATTTATGCCCTGCAAGATGAAAAGGGCAACACGATAGGAACCGGAACGCGCGAAGTATGTGAGGTGTTGCTTTACATAATCACGAAGCCTGCCTCGCCGACTTCAAGCAAAATGAATCCGCAACGGCCTAATGTCCGATCTGCAATAGCTGTGTAGCTTTAGGGTCGAGGGCAGCACTTCTGACACTGTTGCCATCACCTCATCGTTACGTGTGCGGAGTGAACGATGAGTTTTACGGCGGCTGAAAGATCGAGCAAGGGATTCCCTGCAAACGACAGTGATTCTTCGCTGTTGAGTATTAGTGTTCGTAGTTTTAACTCCTCGCAAGATTCCAATCAAAGTTGTATTTGAAAGTGCGTTTGTCGTGGTGTGCCTGTGAAGCAAAGTCGATTCGGAGCCCTCAAGAGAGTCTCGGGCAGGTTAAAACAAATTTGGCTCGGGCGAGACGAGCAGTCACAACCGCGTCCCATGCCGCGCCTCCTCGTCGTCGACGATGAAGAGTCGATCTGTTTCTCGATGAGCGAGTACTTCTCGTTGCAGGGATTCAGGGTGGATACGGCGTCTGAGTTGGAAGAAGCAGAAAAGCTGCTGGGGGTCACGAACTACAAAGTCGTCATTCAGGATCTGCGCCTCACGATGACGACCAACCAGGACGGCCTCGACATGATCAAGCTGATCAGGCAGCAGAACCCACAAACGCGAATAGTCGTGTTGACTGCTTACGGTACCGCTGAAATTGAAGACGAAGCGAGACGTTGTGGGGCCGATGCATTTCTCAGAAAGCCCAAGCCGCTTTCGCAGGTGGCCCAGGTAGTCCAGGGCCTGATCGAATCTCCTCCCCGCCAAGCCGCCCGTCCGGCATAGAGCCACAAAAGGTCACAAAGGAAGACACAAAGGAAGACACAAAATAAATTTTTATTGAGCTGTCCAGCTTCCTTCTGGTTTTATGTTTGTGTCTTCTTTTGTGCCTTTTTGTGGCTTAATGAAAATCGTGAGATGGCGCGACTGCGATGGTCAAAGAGAGCGGCTGCACGTGGCTCGCTTTCACCGAAACGACGTTATCCTGATTCTGCAACGCCCCTTCGATTAGCAGAAACGGATGTCCCACCAGCTCGAGCCGATACTGATCAAAGAGTTGAGGCGTGACGATGATGTTGCTGACCCCCGTCTCATCCTCCAGACTCAGAAACATAAACCCTTTTGCCGTCCCGGGACGCTGGCGAACGATGACCCATCCGGCGACGCGCACAAATGTCCCATCGCGCAGCATACGAATATCAGCCGCTCGTAATGCTTTGAGTTTTTTCAGCTCTCCACGGTGATACGCGACCGGATGTTTTCCGATCGTCAATCCAGTCCCACGAAAATCCGCATCCACTCGCTCCGTCAGAGTCATCTGCTGCAACGGTGAATTACCATCCTGCTCGAGCAACGCGCGGTACAGTTCTCCCGGAGACCGCGTGACACGTTCAACCTGCCACAGTGCATCGCGACGATTGACCTGGTTTGCGACGTGCGTCTGAATAAAATTCAACGCCCCAACGCCGGCCAACTTCCTCAATTCATCTTTGCGCAGTTCAGGCACGCGATTGCGCAAGTCGTCGATGCCGGCGAACGGTCGCACCGCTCTCTCTCTGACGATCGCGTGTCCTGACTGCCGGCTCAGCCCTCTGACGTATCGCAATCCGAGACGAAGTGCGAGCTCAGCATGACGCGGAGACAGGGAGACACCGGGACGCGGGGACACGGTGTTCTCCCCGCTCCGTATCCCCACGTCAACGCGTCGCCGCGTCTCCGTGTCCCCGTGTCTCCGCGTCTCCGCGTCGTCTGCCTCCTCGAGCGTGCACAACCAATCCGAGCACGTGATATCGATGGGCAAAATCTTCAATCCATGACGTTGCGCGTCTTTAATGATCGTGAAGGGCTGGTAAAACCCCATTGGCTGGTTGTTGAGGATCGCCGCCGTGAATGCCGCCAGGTAATTACATTTCAGCCACGCACTCGCATAAGCGATCAGAGCAAAACTCGCCGCATGCGATTCCGGAAAACCGTAAAGCGCAAAAGAAGTGATCGCCAGCACGATGTCGTCCTGCGTCTTACCGGTGATGCCATTGTCCTGAAGACCTTGCCGCAGTTTCAGCTCGATCGCTTTCATCCGGGCTTCTGAGCGTTTGAATCCAAACGCGCGGCGCAACTCTTCCGCCTCACCACCGGAAAAGTTTGCGCAGAGCATGGCCATTTTCAGCAGTTGCTCCTGAAACAGAGGCACTCCCAGCGTGCGACTCAACACCGGCTCCAGCAATGGATGCGCGTAAGTAACAGGCTCTCTGCCCTGCCGGCGCTTGAGATAGGGGTGGACCATGTTTCCGACGATGGGGCCGGGCCGGATAATCGCTACCTGGACCACGATGTCGTAAAAATTCGCGGGCCGCAGTCGCGGCAGGCACGACATCTGGGCGCGACTCTCGACCTGGAACATGCCGATCGTGTCGGCGTTTTGCAGCGCTTCATAAACTGCCGGGTCGTTCTGCGGAAGATGTGCGAGATCGACGTCGTCGTGGTAGCAATCGCGAATCAAGTTGAGCGATTCTTCGACGACGGCCAGCATACCGAGTCCCAGCAGATCCACTTTGATCAGGCCGAGGTCTGCGCAGTCTTCTTTGTCCCATTGGACCACCACGCGGCCGGGCATCGCAGCGGGTTCGAGCGGCACGATGGAATCGAGCTGTCCCTGGCAAATCACCATGCCTCCCGAATGCTGGCCGAGGTGACGCGGCAGGTCCTGTACCATCTGATAAAGCTCGAAGAACTTCCTGATTCGCGGGTTTTGTAAATCCAGACCCGCGTTACGAAACTGGCGCTCGCTGGAATCTTTCGGGTCTTTCCATTCCCACGTGTGGACCAGGCCGGCAAGACGTCCGAGTGTTTCTTCATCAAAATCCAGCGCCTTGCCGACTTCGCGTGCTGCCGAACGTCCGCGATATGTGATGACGTTCGCCGTCATCGCCGCGCCGAGTTTTCCGTAGCGCGTGTAAACGTATTGAATTGCCTTTTCGCGTTTTTCTCCGCTCGGCAGATCGAGATCGATGTCGGGCCATTCGCCTCGCTCTTCTGAAAGAAAACGCTCGAACAACAACTCCATGCCGATGGGGTCGACGGCAGTGATTCCCAGTGAATAACAGACGGCGCTATTTGCGGCCGACCCCCGTCCCTGGACCAGGATGCCTTGTTCGCGACAAAACTTAACGATGTCCCAAACAATCAGAAAATAACCCTCGAGCTTGAGCTTTTCGATCAGCTTCAACTCGCGTTCGATTTGCGGGAGCGCTCTTTCGTAAGTGGGTGCGCCGTGCAAACCCGTGTAGCGCCAGCGTGCGCCTTCCTCCGTGCGTTTGCGCAGGAAGGAGGTCATGGTTTCGCCGGCGGGCACAGGATATTTGGGAAATTCGTACCCGAGATCTTCCAGCGTGAACTTCAGTCGCGATGAAAGCTCAGCGGTGTTCGCGATCGCTTCCGGGAGATCCGCAAAGAGCCCGCGCATCGTGTCGCTTGATTTCAAATATCTTTCGGAGTTTTGAGCCAGCAGGCGCCCGGCCGTTTCGAGTCGCACGTGATTGCGAATGCACGTGAAGACGTCTGACACTTCGCGGCGCGCGGGTATCGCATGACAGACGCCGTTGGTAGCGAGTAGTGGCAAACGATTGCGCCTGGCAAGCTCGATCACCAGATGATTGCGGGCTTCTTCGTCGCGATCAAAATGGCGTTGCAGCTCCGCGTACACGTTCTTTTTCCCAAACACTTCGATCAACCATTCGACAGCTCGCTGCGCGTTGTTTATAGCTTTCGCGATTGGCCCATCAAATCCACCAGTCAAACAGACGAGTCCCGGCGCATGCGCGGCGAGCTCTTCAGATGTAACTACACACTCGCCCGGCTTTGCGTGTTTTGGCACACGCAACTTCATCAGCGAGATCAGGCGACAGAGATTTTGGTAACCCTGTCGAGTTTTAACGAGAACAGGTACCGAGCCGACGTCTTGAACACTTATCTCCGCCCCGATATGCGCCTTGATCCCATTCTTCTTCGCAGACAGGTGAAACCTTGGCGCGCCGTAAACACCATCGCGGTCCAGCAACGCCATCGCCGGCATCTCCAACGCGAGCCCCGCAGCGATCAACTCTTCCGGCACAGAAGCACCCTCAAGGAAACTGAACGCCGACCGCGCATGTAACTCCACATATGACACTTTTTGTGTTCCTCTTTGTGCCTCTTTGTGGCCCTCAGTCGTAATTCCCTTCTACAAACCAATTCTTCGAATTCAGTTCGCGATAAATCCGATACAGAGACTGCTTACTGCCTGACTCGATCGTCACGTCCCATTCATCGCGCGCCCAGCGGTCGTCACGCCACCAGTCACCCGTAGTCCTCCACGGTCCCGCCACGTTAACCACTTTTCCATAAACACTTCGCTGCTTACTCCACGCACTGACCTGCGTGGGCCAACCTTGATTAGCCTCAACTATCGCTCGCAGTGGCGGCCGAAACATGCGAAAGCCAAGAGTTAAATTCGAATCTCGCATTTCGCATTTCGCATTTTTCTCTTTGCGACGCTTAAGCTCGGTAAGCGTGAACCGTTTAACGCTGAACGCATCGGGCCGGTGAGTGTCGAGCAACACCGGCGAACCGATGTTTTCCTCGCCGACGAGTTTTGCGAGTCGCGCGAGCGTGAGCTCGAGTTTGTCTGGCGCCGGCGCCAACGGCACAAACAATCCGTTCTGCAATACACGCGGCTTCACCGGTTCACACGCCATTGAAATCGCTCTGACGGCTGTCTGCGGCGGATGCATCTCCGTGTCGAGCAATAACAATTTCAAAAACACTTTGTGATCGCGCATCGGGTGAGGCAGAGACAATTTGCGCTCGTGCGTCGTCTGATCTACCAGTTGCATCACGATCGACAGCTCGTTCGTCGCCAGCGCATAAGCGTCCAAAGCCGCGCAGAGCTGATGGAGGAGCCGCGCGAAAATAAATGAGAGTGGTTCGAGTTCTGAAAGCGCGTGTTCGAGCTCGATCGAATTTGCGAAGACAGGCTCAGGCTGTTTGACTCTCAACTGTCGCTCGGTTTTTCCGGCGGCGAGTTGTTGCAGTTTGAGCCCTTCCTGCCCCAGACGCTCCGAAACACCCGCCGCCGGAAGCGATGCGAGATCGGCAAACGTGCGAATACCCCAGAGCTTTAGTGTTTGCAGGATCTCGCCGGCAACTTTTTTCTCGATGTTGACGAGCGAGTAATCGAGATGATCGACCGGAAACTCTCCGAGGCACGTCAGTTCTTCACCAGTTGAAACGAACGTTATGCCCTGCAAACGAGTGGCAGCGTGTATCGCCGCATCCGGATTCGCTGCTACGGCTACGTTGACCGCCGTTTCCAGACCGCCGTGTGCGCGAGACTGTTTCGCTCGCACAGCTACTTCACTCGCGAGTTCATACGCAGAGCCAAACAACAGCTCACAACCGTCGACGTCGATCGCGACAGTGTCGCGGCGAGTCTCTTCAATGATTGGCGAGAAGCTGTAGGCAAACTCCCGCAGAGAGAGATCGGGCGAAAGGCCTGGCGCATGGATACAGGCAAACATGGGGTGCGAAGATTAGCGAAAATTTACGAACATTGTCAACGCCTATGCATACGCCCTGAACTGGCTCTCGTTCACCCACGGAGAGATAGGACGCTGGCGATTTACCTGTATCGAGTTGAAGTGCAAAAGATTTCCATGCGTGACCGATGGCTGATTTATGGGAACCTGCTTGCGCATCGGTAACACGTTGCTTTGGCCCGCCGGCTCCGAAGCCCGCGACCACTCCGCCGCTCCCTTTAATTCCAGAGTGAGCGCCGCACACGATCGCGTACACGCCTCTTCTGAAATCACGGTGATGACGGTTGGTCTATCTTCGACTGTACGGCGAAACCGGTACCACCAGGACGAGATGATCCGGCGCGCATCCTTCCCCGGCACGTCGCCGAGATCGAGAATCACCAGGCCAAATCCACCTGCGTGCAACAAGAGATCTGTGGCTTTGAAAGCATGCTCGAGATTTCCCGCACAACGAACCCACAGCAGCCGATCGAAATCTATGTCGGCAGCAGCCGCGGCGGTTGGTGCAAACGCATCGCTTGTATCGACTAAGGCACATGTCTCTTCGTGTGTAGTTGCATGAGCCAGCATCGAAAACATAAGACTCGTGCGTCCTGACGATGCGGGCCCAAAGAGCTCGCTGAGCGCGCCTCGTGGCAGGCCGCCGGTTAAAGCATCAATCTCGTCGACGCCCGTGGAAAGAGTTTCGACCACCGGCTTTTGCTGGATCTTGAATGCATCGCCAAAACGACTGGCAATGTTTGACTGGAGCTCAGCTTTTGAGAGTGCGGCTTTCATGATTATCGTTAGAATCTCTCAGCGTAATTGCGACATTAGTCTTGTATGACCTATATAGCCTGTAGGACCTATAAATGCCGAAATTCAAATCTTCTGACAGCAAAGCCTGGGATTTAATCCCGCCGCGTCCCACGCTCTCCGCGGTCAGAAACGCAGCCGCCCGCTGTCGTGCCTGCGACCTTTGGAAAACTGGAACGCAAACA